>CALMAB010000623.1 GCA_937858325.1 uncultured Acetobacteraceae bacterium | reverse complement strand
CCCACGCCGAACTCGTGCGCCTGCTTGATCGCGTTCACCGTGTCGGCCCCGGCGTAGGCCAGCGCCACGATGTCCGCGCCGGATGCCTGCGCCTCCAGGATGAACGATGAAAGGTCGCTGCTGGGGAACGGGTGGCGGGCCGAACCCAGCACGCGGCCGCCCGCGGCGCCGACGATGGCCTTGGAATCGGCCTCGAACTGCGCGCCGAACGCGTAGTCGGCCGTCACCAGGAACCACGTCGTTCCCGGCCGGGTCAGGCGGCGCGCGACGCCGCCGACCTGCGCGTAGGTGTCCCACATCCACTGCACGATGTGCTCCGGCTGGCACGCGTCGCCGGACAGCCGGGCGGTGCCGCCGGCAAACAGCGCCACCCGGTCCTTCTGCGCCACGAACGGCGCGACCGCGAGCTGGATCGCCGCGTTGGACATGTCGACCAGCGCGTCCACATGCCCGGTGTCCACCCATTCCCGCGCGATGGCGAGCGCCACGTCCGGCTTGTTCAGGTGGTCCGCTGCGACCACCTCGACGGCCATGTCCCGGCACTCGGCGGCCAAGCAGTCCTCGACCGCCATGCGCGTCGCCACCACCGACCCGGCGCCCGTCGCGTCCGAGTAAACGCCTGACAGGTCCGTCAGCACGCCCAGCTTCACCCTCAGCTTCACGGGGGCCTCGGCCCGGGCCGCAGCGCCGCCAACCGTCAACAGCACCGCAAGCGCCCAGCCTCGCCAACCCACGGGTCCCTCCCCTACGCCGCGCGGGGATGCTCGCTCAAGGCACGGCTGGTGGCAAGGCCGGTGCCGTCACAGCCCCTGCGCGGTGCGCGCGGTGCCGGTGCCCGTCGCGCGCAGCGCCACGTTGGCAATCGCGGCCACCACGATGTTCGCCAGCACCGCCAGCAGCCCGACATACACGGTGTAGTTCGCCCCGCCGATGACCACGGTATGCAGCGGCTTCAGCCCGTCCGTGTAGGCGATGAAACTCCCGCCGAGGAAGCCCACGGCCCAGCCGAGCAGCAGCGCCGGGGCGCGGAACCAGTTGAAGAACAGCCCGAACACGACGGCCGGGAAAGTCTGCAGGATCCACAAGCCCCCGAGCAATTGCAGATCGAGCGCGTACTGCACCGGCGCGAACAGGATGAACAGCAGCGCGCCCAGCTTGACCAGCAGGCTGGTGATCTTGGCGACCTGCGCCTCCCCGGCATGGGTGACGCCCGGGTTGACGTAGGCCTTCCACACGTTGCGGGTGAACAGGTTGGCGGCGCCGATGGACATCACCGCCGCGGGCACCAGCGCACCGATGGCGACCGCGGCGAAGGCGAAGCCTGCAAACCATCCCGGGAACAGGGTGCGGAACAGCGTCGGCACCGTGTCGTTCGGCGTTGCGGGCTTCACCCCCGCCGCTTGCGCCATGTAGCCGAGCAGCGCAATGAGGCCCAACAGCAAGGTATAGGCCGGCAGCAGGATCGCGTTCTTGCGTATGGTGTTGGCCGACTTGGAGGCGAAGATGCCGGTCAGCGTGTGCGGATACATGAACGCCGCCAACGCCGAGCCGAGCGCCAGCGTGGCATAGGGCCAGTACTGCGACGCCTTGAGGGTCAGCCCAGACGGCGGCGTGGGCGGCTTCTGCGCGAAGGCCTGGCCCGCCGCGTCGAACACCGCGCCGTAGCCGCCGAGCTTGTAGGGGATGAACGCCACGGCCACGAGCACCACGATGTAGATCATGATGTCCTTGACGAAGGCGATCAGCGCCGGGGCGCGCAGCCCGGCCGAGTAGGTGTAAAGCGCCAGGATCGCGAACGCCGCGATCAGCGGCAGCTCGCCGGTGAGGCCCAGCGCCTTGATCACCACCTCCATGCCGACAAGCTGCAGCGCGATGTACGGCATGGTCGCCAGCAGCCCGGTGAGCGCCACCGCAAGCTCCAGCCCGCGGGAACCGTAGCGGCCATACACGACGTCGGCGGCGGTGACGTGGCCGTGCCGCTGCGCAAAGGTCCAAAGCCGTGGCATGATGGCGAACACGATGGGATACACCACGATGGTGTAGGGCAGCGCGAAGAAGCCCTGCGCGCCGATGGCGAACACCTGGGCGGGCACCGCGATCACGGTGTAGGCCGTGTAGAAATCCCCGCCGACCAGGAACCAGGTGATCCAGGTGCCGAAGTTGCGCCCGCCCAGGCCCCACTCGTCCAGGTGGGCGTGGTCGGCCGTGCCCTTCTGCCACCGCGACGCGCCGAAGCCCATGACGGTGACAAGGGCGAAGAAGAAGATGCAGACGGACAGCGCCGTCCAGTCGAGGTCGGCGGCAACGCTCATGGCTCGTCCCCATGGCCGGCGCTGCGATAAACGATCCAGGTCAGGACCGCGGTGATCGGCACCCAAGCGAGCTGGTACCAATAGAAGAAGGGAAACCCGAACAGCGCGGGCGTGGCCGTGTTGTAGAACGGCACCCACAGCAACCCGATGAAGGGAAGCAACAGCAAGACCCACATCGCGACGTCTCCGTTATGAAAGGCAAGTGCTGCCACATACCCCGTTGGGCCTCGTTATGTCGGGGCGGGGTTCGTGTTGCAAGACGCGAGATTCGTTTCCCTCTTACTCTAATGAGCCGGCAAGCCGCCCGTGCGCGGCGAGCAGGGCGGCGGCCACGGTCCGCAGCGCCGCAAGCTGCCGCCGGGCCAGCGCCAGCGCCTGCTCGTCCGGTTCGGCGGCATCGCCGATCTGCTCTTGCAGCTCCGCCGCGTCCCGGGTGAAGCCGTCCCACAGGCATTCGATCCGGGTCTGCGCCGCCGGGCCTGCCATGTCCGGCTCGGACGCCCACCCGGCCACGATGGCGCCGACCTCCTGGGCAATGCGGGCCGGCGACGCCCCGGCGGCAACCAGGCGGCTCAGGGCCGCCTGGGCGTCGTGCAGCGGTGCGGTGTCGTCCTCGGCCATGCCGGCGCCTTCTGGAATGCTGCGGTCGATGGAGGGCGACGGGGCCGCGTCCATGCCGGCCTTACTGGGAGCGGCGCGTCCCCTGTCCCACATCCGGCGGCGCGTCCGCGGCGCGCGGCGACGTTCCCATGATCCTGGCGCGGTTGCGCTCGATCATGCCGTAGCAGGTACACGCCTTGCCTTCCAGCCCGGCACGGTCCAGCACCGTGATGCGTCCGCGCGATTGGCGGATCAAGCCCTGCGCCTGCAGCGCGTTCGCCACCACGGAAATGCCGGCCCGGCGCACCCCGAGCATGGCGGAGAGGAACTCCTGGGTCATCGGCAGGTCGTCGCCGTCGATGCGGTCCCGGCTCATCACCAGCCAGCGCGCCAGCCGCTCCGGCAGCTCATGCCGGGCATTGCACGCCGCGATCTGCGAGTTCTGCATCAGCATGACCTGCACATAGCGCAGGCAGCGGTCGCGCAGCGTCGGCAACGCCTCCGCCATGTCGCGAAGCACCGCGGCGCGGAGGCGGTGGGCGCGCCCCGGTATCTGGACAAAGGCGCGGTGGACGCTGAACGGCTCGGGGCTGAGCAGCGCCGGCAGGCCAACAAAGCCGTCCCGTCCCGTCGTGCCGACCTCCACCAAGCCGTGGTCCCTGGTGTCCGCAGTCAGGAACGCCAGGCCGGATTCGAGAAAGAACACCTCATCGATCGCGGCCTCAGCCTCGTGCAGGACCTGCGACACGACGAGGGTCACGGGCACCAAATGCGGACGCAGCCGCTGCAGTTCATCGGCTGGCAAGGCACGCAGCAGTTCGTTGCGAAAACTGGTGTTTTCGGCCGTAGGCACGACGGGCATCGCTGGTTCCAGGAGGGACGGTTGAAGAGGGACGCAGACAGAGCTACTGCTAGGCACTATTCGACGACCTCATGCAACGTTTGACCGTCTCTAGAACGTCCGAAAACGTACCTTAAGACAAATTATGATACCAATACCTCAAGTTTTGCGACAAATTGGCACAAACGGGCATAGCAGCCGCAGGCCGCCGCCTCCAGCCCCGGACGGTCGCAGATCACGATCCGGCCACGGCTGTGCCGCAACAGGCCAGCCGCGCCCAGCGCGCTGACGGCGATGGTGACGCCGGGCCGCCGGACCGCCAGCATGGTCGCCAGCAAGTCCTGCGTCAGCGGCAGCTCGTCGCCGTCCACGCGGTCATGCGCCATCAGCAGCCAGCGCGCCAGGCGCTCCGGCAGCGTGTGGCGGCTGTTGCAGGCCGCGACCTGCGCGAGCTGCGCGACCAGCGTTTCCAAGGCTTGCCGCACCGCTGAGCGGAGCACCGGCGCGTGCTCCAGGCTGGCGTGCAGCACATCGGCGCGGATGCCGTAGGCCGTCCCGGACACCTGCACCACGGCCTGCAAGGACGAGGCCGGGTCGGCTGCGAACAGCACCGACGATCCGACCACGCTTTCCCGTCCGATCAGCCCGACCTCGACCCGTTCTTCGGCGCCCGCAGCCTCCGCCACCAGCGACACATAGCCCTCCTCGACGAAGAACGCCTGCCCGATCCGGCTGCCGGCGCGCTGCAGGACGTCGCCGTGGGCCAGCCGGACACGGGCCAAATGCGGCCGGAGACGCCGAAGCTCCTCGGTGGGAAGCCTTTGCAGGAGCCGGTTGCGGAACACCGGCCGGGTCGGCAAGGAGAACGTGTCGGAGGCGCTTCCCGATTTGGATACGCCCATGCGCGCCCTCCATCCGCGTGCCGGGGATGACGGAACCGTCGCCGCGGTTCGCGCCGACTGCTCCTCGCCCTGGCCCTTTCGCCGCCATGGAGCAGCGCGCGTGAACGGCTGCCGGCAAGGCGTCGCTCGATGCCCAGCGACGTGCTTGAGCCGACCACGCGTAAGTTACGCTGAAAGAATGTTTTTCACAACGCTCATTTCAGAGTGCGGTAGGAATCCTTCGCGTGGGCGTGCTCGAACGCCCGGGTCGGCCGGCGAAGCAGGCCGGAGACCGCCGGGCCGCACGCAGCCTGCCGCCGTGGACCGGCACGGAGCCACTCCAGCCAGGCGGACCAACGCGCGGCCGGCGTGAACCGTTACGGCTGCATGGGGGGTGGGCA
>CALMAB010000622.1:3238-4702 GCA_937858325.1 uncultured Acetobacteraceae bacterium | reverse complement strand
GGTGTTCGCCGGCGTGCAGCAGATCCGCTCGGCGACGATCTTCCCGTTCAACCTGCCGCCGATCATCGGGCTATCGACCAGCGGCGGGTTCGAGTACCAGCTGCAGAACCTGGAAGGCCGGGAGCCCGCCGAGATGGGCAACGTGCTGAACGGCCTGTTGGCGGCGGCGAACCAGGACCCGAAGCTCGCCCGGGTGTTCAGCACCTTCAGCCCGACGACGCCCAGCATCTTCCTCGACATCGACCGGGAAAAGGCCCAGGCGCTGGGCTTGTCGATCAGCGACGTGTTCACGTCGCTGCAAGGCACCTTGGGCGGCATCTACGTCAACGACTTCAACCTGTTCGGCCGGACCTGGCAGGTGAACATCCAGGGCGAGGCCCTGGACCGGACCGACATCCCGGCGGTTTGGCGCATCTACATCCGCAACAAGCTCGGCACCATGGTGCCGCTGCGCTCGATTGCCGACGCACGGATCGTGCTGGGGCCGCAGACCATCAGCCGTTACAACAACTACCGCTCGATCACCGTGAACGGCACGCCGAAGCCGGGCGTGTCCTCCGGCGATGCGCTGGCGACGATGGAGCAGATCAGCGACAAGACCCTGCCGCCCGGATACAGCTACGAGTGGACCGGGACGGCGTTCCAGGAGAAGTCGGCATCAGGACAAACCGGCAAGATCTTGGCGCTCGCGATCCTGTTCGCCTACCTGTTCCTCGTGGCGCTGTATGAAAGCTGGGTGATCCCCGTGCCGGTGCTGCTTTCCGTCAGCGTCGGCATCCTGGGATCCTTCGTGGGGCTGCAAGTGGCGGGCTTGGCGCTCGACCTCTACGCGCAGATCGGGCTGGTGGTGCTGATCGCCATCGCGGCGAAGAACGGCATCCTGATCGTGGAGTTCGCCAAGGACCAGCGCGAGGAAGGCAAGCCGATCACCGAGGCGGCGCGGCTCGGCGCCCAGGCCCGGTTCCGCGCCGTGATGATGACGTCGATTGCCCTTGTCCTCGGCCTGTTGCCGCTCGTGATCGCGAACGGCGCGGCGCAGGTCAGCCGCCGCGCCGTGGGCACGCCGGTGTTCGCCGGCATGATCGCCGCCAGCGCGCTCGGCATCTTCCTGATCCCGATGCTGTATGTCACCTTCCAAGGAATGCGGGAGTGGACGAAAGCTCGGTTCGGCAGAAAATCCGGCAAGACGCTGGAGCGCGTGCATTAGGCCTCTTGGCCTTTTGCGCGTCATCCGCATTTCATGAGAATAGCCTGAAGCCAGCGAGGAACCGCAAGCATGACAAAATTCGGCATGGCCCAGCCAGTACGGCGCGTGGAAGATCCCCGGTTGCTGATCGGCAACGGGCGCTACACCGACGACATCACCCTGGCGAACGAGGCCGTGGGCGTTGTCCTGCGCAGCCCGCACGCGGCGGCGCGCATCCTGTCGATTGACACATCCGCCGCCGCCGGGTTGGATGGCGT
>CALMAB010000622.1:0-3228 GCA_937858325.1 uncultured Acetobacteraceae bacterium | reverse complement strand
GATCTACACCGGGGCGGACCTGAAGGCGGACGGCATCGGCGGCCTGCCCTGCCTCATTCCGTTGAAGAACCGCGACGGCTCTTCCCGCGCCGACGTGCCGCACCCGTTGCTGGCGGACGGCGAGGTGCGCCATGTCGGCGATCCCGTGGCCTTCATCGTGGCGGAAACCCACCAGGTGGCGCGGGACGCGGCCGAGGCCATCACGGTGGACTACGACATCCTGCCCAGCATCACCGACCTGGGGGCGACCCTGGACGCCGACGCGCCGGCAGTCTGGCCGCAAGCGCCGGGCAACGTGTGCTTTGACTGGGAGACTGGGGAGAAGGAGCGCACCGAGGCTTTGTTCAAGGAGGCGGCGCACGTCACCCGGCTCACGGTGGTGAACAACCGCGTCGTCGTCGCCTCCATGGAGGCCCGCGCGGCGGTGGCCGAGTACGACGCCGCGTCCGACCGCTGGACGCTCTACACCAACACGCAAGGCGGCTGGCCGCTCAAGTCCATGCTGGGCCAGGCGGTGTTCAACGTGCCGGAGGACCGGTTCCGCATCGTGACGCCAGACGTGGGCGGCGGCTTCGGCATGAAGCTGTTCCTGTATGCCGAGCAGGCGCTCACCTGCTACGCGGCGCGCCGCCTCGGGCGCCCGGTGAAGTGGGCCAGCGAGCGGAGCGAGGCGTTCCTGTCGGACACCCACGGCCGCGACAACATCACCCAGGGCGAGATCGCGCTCGACAAGGACGGCAACTTCCTGGCACTGCGCACGCGCAACGTGGCGAACATGGGCGCCTACCTGTCCAACTTCGCGCCGTTCATCCCGACGCTTGCGGGCACCAAGGTGCTGGCCAGCGTTTACAAGTTCCAGTCCATCTACGTGAATGTGCTCGGCGTGTTCACCCACACGGTCCCGGTGGACGCCTACCGTGGCGCCGGGCGGCCGGAAAGCAACTACGTCGTGGAGCGGCTGATCGACGCGGCCGCTGCGGAGGTCGGGATCGACCGGATCGAGCTGCGCCGCCGCAACATGGTGGCGCCGAGCGCCATGCCGTACGTGACCGCGATGCAGCAGACCTACGACAGCGGCGATTTCCAGCGCGTGCTGGACGCGGCGCTGGAGAAGATGGACTGGGCGGGCTTCGAGGGGCGGCGCGCCAGCAGCGCGCGGCGCGGCATGAAGCGCGGCATCGGCATGTCCTACTACCTGGAAGCAACCGGCGGTGCGCCGAGTGAGCGGGCGGAGATCCGCTTCGCCGATGACGGCTTCGTCGATGTGTTCGTCGGCACGCAGAGCAGCGGGCAAGGGCATGAGACCGCCTACGTCCAGCTCACGGTGGACCAGCTCGGCATCGACGGCGACAAGGTGCGGATCAAGCAGGGCGACACCGACTCCATTCCAACCGGCGGCGGTACTGGCGGCGCGCGCAGCCTGTACTCCGAAGGCCAGGCGATCCTGGTCACGGCGGCGAGCGTCATCGAGAAGGGCAAGAAGGCGGCATCTGAGGCACTGGAAGCGTCGGTGTCCGATATCGAGTTCTCGGGCGGCCGGTTCAGCGTTGCCGGCACCGACCGCGGGCTGGACATCCTGGAACTTGCGGCGGCGCAACGTGCCCGGGCGGCCAGCGGCCAGGCTGCGACGACGCTTGACGCGGCCGAGGTTGCCAAGATCGACGTCCACACCTTCCCGAACGGCTGCCATATGGCCGAGGTGGAGGTGGATCCCGACACCGGAATGGTCGGCATCGTGCGCTACATCGTGTGTGACGACGTGGGCAAGGCGGTGAACCCGATGATCGTCCGCGGCCAGGTGCATGGTGGGGTGGCCCAGGGGTTTGGCCAGGCGGTGCTGGAGCGGACGAGCTACGACCCGCAATCCGGCCAGTTGCTGTCGGGCAGCTTCATGGATTACGCCCTGCCCCGTGCGGCCGACTTGCCGGACATCGAGGTTGACCTGATCGAGGTGCCCTGCGCCAGCAACCCGCTAGGGGTCAAGGGGGCTGGGGAGGCCGGCGCGGTCGGCAGCCCGCCCGCGGTGATCAACGCGATTGTGGATGCGCTGTCCGACACTGGGGTGAAGAGCATCGACATGCCCGCCACGCCGGAAAAGGTCTGGAAGGCAATCCACATGAGCCGTGCGGCCTGACGCGAAGCGGTGGGGGTGGGGTCGGTGATCCCACCCGCCGGGCGTCGTCAGCCGGCGCCGAGTTGACGGAACAATGTTTCTACCCTGTCCAGCGGAACGTCCTCAATCCGCGCCGGGGACCAGCGAGGGTCGCGATCCTTGTCGATGACCATAGCACGCACCCCTTCCGCAAAGTCGGGGTGCTGTATGGCGTGACCGGCCAGAGCGCGTTCGGTTGTCAGGCACTGCTCGAGGGTGCGGCCCGCGCCGCGCCGCATCAGTTCAAACGTCCACAGCACGGCGGTCGGCGACCTTGCTCGCAACGTGTTTAGGGCAGCCTGCGCGGGTGCGCTTTCCAAGCTTGTCAGGCGCTCCACGATGTCCGCGACGGTGTCAGCACCGAAACAGGCGATGACTTCTGCACTCTCTGGCTTCGTGCTGGTCGGCAACGGTGGCGCCGCGTGGGCCAGAGCGGCCACACCTTCTTCTGCTATCTCGTCGGCAAGTGCCGCAATGCGTTCACGCCCGGCGTAATGGGTTGCAAGGCCCAGATCGACGGCCTCGGTCCCATGAACCCGGGCGCCGGTCAGCGCCAGGAACATGCCGTGCCCTTCCGGCAATCGCGGCAGAAAGAAACTTGCGCCCACGTCAGGGAAAAAGCCGATTCCGGTCTCCGGCATGGCGAGGACGGCCGCTTCCGTCACCACGCGCGCGCTGCCATGGATGGACAGGCCCATGCCGCCGCCCATGCAGACGCCGTCAATCAGCGCGACGTAAGGTTTCGGAAGACGTGCAATCGCGAGGTTGAGCGCATACTCATCGGCAAAGAACGTCTCGGCGCCAGCGTAGTCTCCGGCCAGCACTAGGTTGCGGACCTGCCGGATATCGCCGCCGGCACAGAATGATCGACCCCCTGCCCCTTCGATGACCACGGCTTCGACTGCCGGATCGCCTCGCCAAGCATCAAGCGCGCAGTGCAGGCTTCGTACCATGGCGTGGTCAATTGCGTTGAGCGACTTCGGCCGATTGATGGTTAAACGACCAATCCGGCCCTGCCGGCGAATGACGATGGGTGGGTCGGCGTCAAGCATCAACGGCCGGGTTCCCCTTCTTGC
>CALMAB010000621.1 GCA_937858325.1 uncultured Acetobacteraceae bacterium | reverse complement strand
CCGGATGGTCGGCGAGCGCCCGCTCGACCAGGCGCGCGGCGCGGGCGTCCTCGTCCCGGCCTTCCAGCAGGGCCACGACCGGCATCCCGGGCGCACCTGGACCGGATCGAGGGGTTCCGCGCGGGCCTGGCGCAGGAGGCGCCCGGGATGCCGGTCGTGGCCCTGCTGGAAGGCCGGGACGAGGACGACCGCGCCGCGCGCCTGGTCGAGCGGGCGCTCGCCGACCATCCGGGTGTCATGGCGCTCTACAACACGGGCGGGGCGGTGGCCGCGGTGGCCCAGGTGCTGCGGCGCCGGGGCAGGGCGGGCGACCTCGTTTACGTCGGCCACGAGCTGTCGCCCGGCAACGCCGAGCTGCTGCGCGAGGGCGTGCTGACGGTCGCGATCGACCAAGCCTGCGAACTGCAGGCCCGCCGCGCGGTGGAACTGCTGCTGCACCACCTCGGCACCCTCCATGCGCCCTCCGCCGCGGCCGAGGTGCCGTTCACGCTGCACACGCGGGAGAACGCGTGAGACGGCGTGCGGCCGCGGCGTGGGGCGCCCGTATCAGTTCACGGTCTGGCTCGGCCGCGCGAAGAAGTCGGACGGGACCGTGTTGGCAAGGCCCTGCACCCGGTCTTCCGTTTGCAGGCCCAACGCGCTGCAGCCCTGGCCGCCGTAGTGCGGCAGGGTGGTGATGGTGTCGGCGGGGATGGTGGCGTAGCTGGCCGGCAGCGGCTCGCGGTAGCCGATCAGGCGGCCCGGATCGAAGGCGGACAGCAGCGCCCCGGTCGGCATCCCCGGCGCGTCGTGCGCGCTGAGGAACAACTGGGTGAAGCCCGCCGGACCCGTTTGGAACTGCGGGTCCTGCGCGCCGGCCAGCCGCGCCGCGGCCTCGTCCGGCAGCGTCGCCAACGGCGGCAGGCCGAACAAGGCGTTCACCAACCGGATCACCGAGTTGTGGTCGCCTTCCTCGTGCGCCACCGCGTGGGCGCGGGCATAGGGGGAGATCACGAGGAGCGGAATGCGCGGCCCGCGGCTGAGCGGCAGGCCGGCCGGGTCGTAGCTGAGGATGCGCGGCGGCACGTGGTCGTAGTCGCCCTCCGATTCATCATAGGTGATGACGATGGCGCTTTCGCCCCAGTACGGGCTGTTGGCGATGGCGTTGACCTCCTCCGCCACCAGCGCCTCGCTGATCTGCGCGTCGGAATAGGCGGGGTGGTCGTCGTCGCCCAGGAAGTTGCCGCTGATGTAGGCGGCGTCGTCCGGCCCCGTGGCGTGCGTGGTGTCCGGCCGCAGCCCCATGATGTTGTCGTAGCCGCCGCGGACAAAGAACACGCCGCCCCCTTTCGGCAGCGCCGCCGCCTGCACGTCGTCGAAGAAGTCGCTCAACCCGTGCTGGTTCGCGCTTTGCACGGGGTTGTTGGTGACGTAGCCGAAGTACTGCGGCCCGTTGTGGTGGCCGATGTAGCTGGCGTGCGGCACCGTGCGGATGCCGTTGCTGTCCGGCAAGCCCCGCTCCGTCCCGTAGCCGTTCTGGTACCAGCCCCAGCTATACGGCTTCCGGCCCCGCCCGGTGATGAACGGGATGTCCTGCTGCACGTCCGCGAGGTCGAGGGCCGGGTTCGTGTCGTGCGACGCGACGTCCGCCAGCGTGCGCCCGGCGAGCGTCAGCGGCAGCCCGGCGAAGGTCAGGTTCGGCGCGACGTTGGAGGCGCCCCCGAACTCGTTCTTGCGCTGCGGCGTGCCGCTGGCGGCGCCGGTGTTGGCGGTCGGCTCGATGTTGGTCGGCTGGCTCGGCACGCCCGAGTACTGCGCTTGGGCGCCGGGCAGGCCGGGGATCGGGTCGTTGGTGATCGGCACCGCGACCGAGCCGTAGGTGCTGGCGGAGGTCGCTTCCGGGTGCTTCACCCACTGCGTTTCCCCGGCCTGCCCGGCGATCATGGCGATGGCGTTCGGCGTGGACGGCCCGACCGTGGTTTGGAAGATGTTGTCGAACAAGGTGAACTTGTTGGCGTAGTTCCACAGGAACGGCACGGTGTCGCAATCGACGTAGGCCATCGCCAGCTCGCCGAACTGCTTCGACTTCAGGGACACGGTGGCCGGCGCCGCCGTGGGGTTGATCGGCGATCCCGCGAAGTACTTGGCCTGCTCGTTGATCGCGAAGCGGTCCATGGCGGGCACGCCGCCCACCAGGTGCATCTTGGCCGCCATGCGCGGGTGGCCGTGGTCCACGTCGTCGAGGTCGGCGGCGTTCTGCTCCGTGCCGATGCGGAAGGGTTGGATGGTGCCCATGCTGCCGTCGGTGTTGAGGATCGCCTGCGTGTTGGCGGCCGGCACGCGGGGCCGGGTGCCGTCCGAGAACAGGCCGTTCGCGCCGCGGAAGGTGCCGAAGTAATGGTCAAAGGAGCGGTTCTCCTGGAACAGCACGAACACGTACTTGACCCGGCGGCGCAGCAGCTCGATCAGCTCCTCGTTCGACACACGCGGCTCGGCCGCAGGGTCGCTGTAGAACGGCGCGACCTCCCCGACGGGATCGGGCTGGCCGGTCACGACCGGCCTGGCCCGGTCGGCGGCGCGCGCTGCCGAAAAGGCGAAGGGCTGCAAGAGCAGGCCGGCGGCGAGGGAGGCGGAGCAGCCCTTGAGGAGCAAGCGTGGCATAGGGTCGGGTCCTTTGAAGTTCAGGACTCCTTTGTGCCACGCGGCGCGGCGGCTGCCTGCTTAAGCAGGGTTACAGGCGCATGAAGTTACGCCTTCTACTCGGCCCCGGCCGGGCAAAGCAGGCCGCCATCGCGCCAGGACGCGTCCAGCCCCGCCGGCAGCCGCAGCGGGGACGCCGCGCCGAGGTTGCGGGCCAGCAGGGCGTCATACG
>CALMAB010000620.1 GCA_937858325.1 uncultured Acetobacteraceae bacterium | reverse complement strand
GCGCCGGGCGGCGGGTGGTCCGGCGCCGCTTTCGAGCGGATGAACTGCCGCAGCTCCGGGGTTTGCGGCTGGCCGAACAACGCGCCGGGCGGCCCGGCCTCCCACACCTTGCCGTGGTGCATGAACACCACCAGGTCGGCGATGCGGCGCGCGAACTCCATCTCGTGCGTCACCAGCAGCATGGTCATGCCGGCCCCCGCCAGCCGCTCCAGGGTCGCCAGCACCTCCAGCGTCAGCTCCGGGTCGAGGGCGGACGTCACCTCGTCGAACAGCATCACCTTGGGCTGCATCGCCAGCGACCGGGCGATGGCGACGCGCTGCTGCTGCCCGCCCGACAGGTTGTCCGGGTAGCTGTCCCACTTGTCTGGCAGCCCGACCTCCGCCAGCACGGCCCGGGCGATGCCCGCCGCCTCCGCCGCCGGCATCTTCTTCACCACGCGCGGAGCGAGCATGATGTTCTCCCCCACCCGCAGGTGGGGGAACAGGTTGTAGGACTGGAACACGATGCCGACGTCCTGGCGCAGGGCGCGCAGGTTACGGTCCGTGCCGTCGAGCATATGCCCCGCAACCTCAACGCGCCCGCCCTGGATCGCCTCAAGCCCGTTCAAGCAGCGCAGCAGCGTGCTCTTGCCGGAGCCGCTGCGCCCGATGATGGCGACCACCTGCCCGGCCTCCACCTGCAGCGACCCGCCCTTCAGCACCTCCAGCGGGCCATACCGCTTGACCACGCCCTCAACGCTGACGACGGACATCGAGCCTCCTTTCCAACCGAGACGCCAGCAGCGACATCGGCCAGCAGATCGCGAAGTAAAGCAGCGCCACCAGGCCATACACCCGGAACGGCTCGTAAGTGGTGTTGTTGACGAGCTGCCCGGCCCGGGACACCTCCACCACGTTGACGATGGACACGATGGAGGTGTTCTTCACCGCCTGCACCGCGAACCCCACGGTGGGCGGCGTCGCGATCCGCACCGCCTGCGGCAGCACGACGTAGCGGAACTGCTGCGCCCGGGTCAGCCCCAGGCTGCCCGACGCTTCCCATTGCTGCCACGGCACGGATTGGATCGCGCCGCGCCAGATGTCGGCGAGGTAGCCGCTGACGTAGAAGGCGAGCGAGATCGCGGCGGCGGCCAGCGGCGGCAGCTCCAGCCCGGCGAGCGACAGGCCGTAATACGCCAGGAACAGCAGCATCAGCGCCGGCACGCCCTGGATCAACCCGATGTAGCCCGCCGCCAGCCAGCGCAAGCCGCGCAGCAGGCTGACCCGCGCGATGGCAACGGTGAACCCGGCCACCCCGCCGATCACGAGCGACAACGCCGCCAGCGTCACCGTCCAGCGCAGCGCGCCGACGATGAACAGGATCTGGTCCGCGCCGAGGCCGCGGATCACCGCCGCCCCCCGACCAGCCGGCGCAGCCCGGAGCCGCGCGGGAACAGCGCCTCGCCCAGCAGCAGCAGCGCGAGCCGCAGAGCCAAGGACAGCAGAAGGTAGATGACGGTCACGGTGATGTAGGTCTCGAACGAGCGGAACGTGTCGCTCTCCACCTGGGCCGCCGACCCCGACAGCTCCTGCACCGAGATGAAGGAACAGATGGACGTGCCGAGCATGGTCAGCACGAACTGGCTGGTCAGCGACGGCCACACCCGGGCCAGCGCCGGCATCAGCACGACGTGGCGGAACACCTGCAGCCGGGTCATGGCGAGCGACGCCCCGGCCTCGATCTGCGACGGGTGGATGCTGTCGATCCCGGCGCGGATGATCTCGGTGGCGTAGGCGCCGAGGTTGAACATGATGGTGAGCACCGCCGCCTGCATCGCGTCCAGGCGGAGGCCGAGCACCGGCAGACCGAAGAAGATGATGAACAGCTGGATCAGGAACGGCGTGTTGCGGATCACCTCGATGTAGGCGTCGAGCAGCCATTGCACCGGGCGCGGGACCAGGCCGCGCGACATGGCGAGCAGCACGCCAAGCCCCAGGCCGAGCAGGATGCCGACCGCGGACAGGGTGAGCGTCAGCCACACCCCGTCGGCGATGGTGTCCGCATGGGCGATGACCGGGCCGAACTCGAACGCGAACGGCACCGGCCGCGCCCAGGCGTCAGAAGGTCGGCAGGGTGGGAAGCGGGTTGCCGGTCCACTTGCGGCAAATCTCGTCAAGCTCGCCGCTGACCTTCACGAAGTAGATCGTGTTGTTGAGCCAGCGCAGCAGCTCGTCGGAGCCTTTGCGCACGGCGATGCTGTTGGGCTGCTGGAAGAAGATGAACTTGCCCTCGATGTCGGCGTCCGGCCGGTTCTTGAGGTAGTCCGCCTGCACCGTGTCCGGCACCGCGGCCGTCTCGATCTGGCCCGCGACCAGGGCCTGCACCACCGTGCTGTCATCCTCGAACCGCGTGATCTTCAGGCCCGGCACCGCCACGCGCTGCAAGGCGCTTTCCTGGCTGGAGCCGCGGTTCACGCCGATGGTCTTGCCCTTGAGGTCGTCCAGCCCTTTCACCGCCAGGCTTTTCTTCGCGATCACCGCCATCTGGAACGCGTTGTAGGGCTGGGTGAAATCCACGGTCAGCGCCCGGGCCGGGGTGGGCGCCAGCGTGGACACCAGGAAGTCCACCTTGCCCGATTGCAGCGCCGGGATGCGCGCCGGCGGCGTGAGCGGCGTCAGCTCCGCGGGCACGCCCATGTACTTGGCGATGAGGTTCGCCATGTCCACGTCGTAGCCGATGGGGTTGCCCGTGCCGTCCACCATGCCCATCGGCGGCGACCCAGTCAGCACGCCGATGCGGACCTTGCCGCGCTTCACGATCTCCGCCGTTGTCTGTGCCGCGGCCGGGGGCGCGCCGGCCCCCAGCAGCAGCGCCGCGCACAGCGCCGCCGCGAGCCATCGGAGATGGCGTCTGAACATCGGCATGGTCGTTTCCCCTCGTTCGTACTTACCGCGCCCTCGGGAGTTAGGCAGACCGCCGGGACGCTGGCAAGGCGGTCCGCGTCCCTGCCCGGTTCTTAAACGGCGCGGGCAATGGTAAGGGTCGGGCGTCGCTTGAGGGTTCCCGATTGACCGCGCCTGCTCCGTCCCGCCGGCTGTCCCCCGTCGCCTTGCTCGTCGCCGGGGCGTTCTTCATGGAGAACCTGGACGGCACGGTGATCGCGACCGCCTTGCCGCCCATGGCGCAGTCCTTCCAGACCACGCCGCCGGCGCTGGCCATCGGCATGACCGCCTACCTGCTGACGCTGGCGGTGTTCATCCCGGCCAGCGGCTGGGCCGCCGACCGGTTCGGCGCGCGCCGGGTGTTCATGGCGGCGATGGCGCTGTTCACCGTCGCGTCCGTGTTGTGCGGGCTGAGCCAGGGGCGGTGGGCGTTCACGGCGGCGCGCATCCTGCAAGGCGGCGGCGGCGCGCTGATGGTGCCGGTGGGCCGGCTGGTGGTGCTGCGCGGCACGGCCAAGCCGGATTTGATGCGGGCCATCGCCACCCTGACCTGGCCGGCGCTGGTGGCGCCCGTGCTGGGGCCGCCGGTGGGCGGCTTCATCGCCGCTTATGCGTCCTGGCGCTGGATCTTCTTCCTCAACGTGCCGCTCGGCCTGGCCGGCCTGGTGCTCGCGTCCTTCCTGATCCGCGACGAGGGCGCGCCCGAGCGGCGGCCGTTCGACGGGCGCGGCTTCGCGCTGAACGGGCTGGCGCTGGCGCTGCTGCTGTGGGCGTTCGACCTGCTGGGCCACGGGGCGCCGGGCGACGGCGCGCAGGCGCTGGCCACCGCCGCCGCGGCGCTGCAATCGGGCGAG
>CALMAB010000619.1 GCA_937858325.1 uncultured Acetobacteraceae bacterium | reverse complement strand
GGCCCGCCTGAAGGAAAGCGTGGTGGCCGGCGGCGCCTGCGTCGTGTCGCTGCCGAACCCAGCCGCCGCGCAGGCCGTCCCCGCCAGGGACGGCGCCGGCAGGCCGGACACTGGCGAAACGGGCGCGGCCGGCCGGAAAACGCAGGAGAGGAGGTAAGGCGGATGTCACGCTACGTCGACGACCATTGCGCGCTGGCCGCCTTCGAGCCGGATGAGGCCGTGCTGCTCGCGCACGACGGGTCGGAATGCACCCTGTTGGAGGTCCAAGGGGTAGGCAACATCGCATCCACGGCGGACGCCACCGCCGCCTTCGTGGACCACGTGGGGGGCGAGCTGGGTCAGCCCATGCAGCGGCCCGGCCATACGGTGTCGATCTCCTACGAGGTCAGCGCCAACACGGAGATGGAGGTGGACCGCCTGCACGCCGCGATGCGCGCGGCGGCGCGGCAGAAGTCGCTCGACGTGGACGCGCTGCTGGAGGAGTCCCGCCGCCTCACCTCCGCAGGGGCGACGTACGTCAAGGTCCTGGTGGCGATCTGGACCGAGCCCGCCGCGGTCCACAAGGGCGAGGTGAAGAAGGCGCGCAGGAAGGCGCAGGCGCAGCGCGCGGCCATGCCGCCGGCGGCCTTCGCGCAGGACCCGTTCCTGCGGCTGGAGCCGCTGGACGGCACGCACACCGCCTTCGTGGCGCGGGTGCTCGACGCCTTGCGCACCGCGCGCGTCCAGGTCCGCGTCCTGGAACCGAAGGGCCGGGCGCGGCACGACCTGCGCGAGATCCGCCGCGCGCTGCTGTTCCACGAAACGCCGGACGATTGGGCGCCCTGCGCGCACGGCGAGCGCACCTATCCCGGCGCCAAGGAGACGGTGAACACGGACGCATCGGAGTTCTTCGCGCCCCGGCTCAACACGCAGATGATGAAGGCGCGCGTGTCGACCGACAAGTCGATGCGCGCCATGCCGGTCGGCGGGCGGTCCTACGCCCTGGCCATGGTGGACATGTTCCCGCGCGAGGTGCATCCGTTCCGGGACTTGGTGGACGCCGTCCGCGGCGGGGCCGAGGGCGGCATGCCGTTCCGGATCTGCTTCCACCTGGAAGGCGGCGCCTACAATCCGGGGCTGAGGCAGATCCTCATGGGGTTCGCCTCGCTGACCTCGCCGGCCAGCAAGAACGCGTTCCGCGCTGCGAAGAGCATCATAGCGCTGACCAAGCGCGACACCCGCGACATCTTTCTCCGGACCCGCGTGACGGCGTGCACCTGGCGCGAGCCGCACGAGCCGGAGGAGGTCCTGGAGCGGCGGCGGGCCTACCTGATCCGGTCCATGACCACCTGGGGCGGCGCGGGCATCTCGGACACGCCCTTCAACCCCATCGCCGCCCTCTACGAGACCGTGCCGGGCCTGACGGTCGGCGGCCGTGTCGCCAAGGGCACCTTCGTGCCGATCGGCGACACGGCGCGGATGTTCCCCTTCCACTTCTCGGCCCCGGTGTTCGAGCGGGGCACGAGCCTGTTCCTGACGCTGGACGGGCAGATCGCCCCGCACGAGGCGTTCTCAGACAAGCAGAACTACTGGCTGACGCTGTGCTACGCCACGCCGGGCTCGGGCAAGTCGGTGCTGATGAACCGGCTGAACGTGGAGTTCTGCGCCTACTACCCGGGCCGCCGGCTGCCGTTCCTGCTGGTGATCGACCTCGGCGTGTCGTCGAGCGGGTTCATCGAGCTGATCAAGGCGGGCCTGCCGGCCGAGCAGCGTCACCTGGCGCGCTACACGCGCCTGGTCAACGACCGCGAGCACGCGGTCAACCCGTACGACCTGGGCCTGGGGCGGCGCTACCCGCTGGACCGCGAGCGCGAGTTCGTGCTGCGCTGGATGATGGAGGCTGTGGGCGGCGAGGGGCTCGACAGCCAAACCCGCGACGCGCTGCGCCAACTGGTGGCGCGCCTGGCCAAGCGCCTGTACCAGAGCAAGTCGGACCTGGAGGTGTCGAACGCGGCCGCGAACGCGTGGGAGCCCGGCATCGACACGCGCGTGGACGAGGCCTGCGCCCGGCACGGCATCGCGCTGACCAGCGGCAAGACACGCTGGTTCACGGTCGTGGACGAGCTGGCCCGGCGGCATGACTTCGTGACCGCGATGCGCGCGCAGCGCCACGCGTCGCCGCGCCTGAACGACTGCAGCCGGGTGCTGGCCGAGAAGTCCCTGAAGGACGACTTCGACGCGGCGCTGATCCAATACGTGCGCAACGCGATCAACGACGCGATCGAGAAGTATCCCATGTTCGCCAACCCGACCAGGCTGGACCTGGGCGAGACCCGGATCGCGGCCGTCGACCTGAACGACGTCGCGATCGCCGGCGAGGGAAAAGACGCCAAGCGCAACAACGCGCTGATGTTCATGATCGCACGCAACATCTTCCTGCAGAAGATCGCCGGTCACGAAGAAGAGATTCCGGCAATGGAGTTCCCGCACCAGCACCGGGAGATGTACCGGGACTACTGGCGCGACCGCTACCAGGACATCCAGGAGGCGGTGAAGCGCCTGTGCATGGACGAGTACCACGTCACGGGCGGCGACGAGAACATCTCCGGGATGGTGCTGGCCGACGCCCGGGTGGGGCGGAAGTGGGGCTTGGAGATCATCCTGCTCAGCCAGTTGCTCGACGACTTCCGCGCGCTGCGGTCGATGGCGAGCACGGTCATGATCCTGAACGCCGAGTCGAAGGAGCTGCGTGCCAAGGCCCGGGAGGTGTTCGAGTTCAACGACGCGGTGGAAGGCGCCCTGAAGGAGCACGTGCACGGCCCGAGGCCGGGCAAAGGGGCCAACGTCCTGGTCCGCTACAAGCTGAACGAGGACGAGCGGTGGATCATCCTCAGAAACGTCATCGGACCGACGATGCTGTGGGCCCTGAACACCAAGAGGCAGGACCGGCTCCTGCGCGACGAGCTGTATCGCAGGATGTCGGTCAGCGAGGCGCTGCGATTGCTGGCGGTGCGATACGAGACCGGCACCGCATCCGATCACTGGAACAAGCTGCTCACGGCGGCAGACGAGGACACGTCCATCGCGAAACTGCTGGCGGACGAAGTCATCTCAGAGTACATTCGCGGCAACAATCGAAATAAGACGCGCGATTTTGCGACTGATCGGATACCGTTTCCGATTTCGACCTAAGACATGGTTTTATCAAGGTAGAGGAGAATGCCGGTGAAAGGCATTGAGGTGAATAGAACGCAATTTATGAATTTTCTACCTCATAAATTTGACGATGCAGCTCAGAAAACAGCTATGTGCCGGATGTTCTTTGTCATTCTATGTGCGGTGTACCTGATTGGGACAGGCGATGCCTCAGCGGCTGGAGCGGCGCCCGACCCGTCGGCACCGCTGGAGATGCTGAAAACCGCGCGCACGAAAGCGGCGTCCTCGAACCTGAGCGTGGCGTCAGCGACGACCGGTGCCGGGAACATCGTCAACATGATCCTGATCTTGATGGGGGTGGTCGGCACCGGCACGGCCGCTTATTCCGGTTACACGCTCTGGAACAACATCCAGCAGGGCGAGCAGGCGCGCGGCAGCAACATGACCTACACCATCGGGCTGGTCGGGGGCGCGATGCTCACCCTGATCGCCGTCGTCGTCGGCGCCGTCACCAACTTCATCGTGACGGCCTGACCCTCTGCGCCTGCCCGACAGGCAGGACCCCAACTGGTTCCAGACCACGCAGGCCCGGAGCAGCACGCTCCGGGCCTGCCGCGTTTCAAGCCTGCACGCGGGCCCGTCGCAGGGTGTCGGCACGAGGTGCGTCCGTGCTAACATGCAGCCGTCCCCAGCCAACGGCCAGACCGCAGAAGGCAGCATGTCGCTCGAAACCGCTTTGCCCAACAAGTTCCTCGAACGCGTCGTCGTCGCCGTGGCCGAAAGGGAGATCGCTGCCCGGGGTGGAAAAGCCGGAGCGGCCTGGCGCGTCAGCATCCTGGCCACTTTCGCCACCCTGATGGGCGTAAAAACAAAGCAGGCGGTCTCCTATTGGATCGGGACGGGAGGCGTGCCGCGCAAGCACGCGCAGCGGCTGCGCGAGGTGGTGGAAAAGGCCGGGTTGAGCCTCACCCAAGCGGACTTCGAGAAACTGATGCTGCCACTGCCCGAACCCGCGAGGCGGGGCGAGAACAAGGCGCTGCAGCGGGCGGTCGAGGCAGTCCGAAGCCGAGTCGTGCCGCTGGTGGAGCTGGCGAGCCGCATGGGGATGAGCTACTGGCAGCTTCACCGCTGCCAGACGACGCTGGGCGGGCTGCCGCCTGAGAGGCTCACAGACCTGGTCGACACCTTGCGCGAGCTGGGAGTGCCATTGCCTGCTGAAAGTTTGGTCGATTGTATTCGCTTGCCGACGGACGCAACCCGGACCCACGTCGCGCGGCCCAGGAAATCGGTGCGGGAGCCGCGGCCTGTGAAGTGGTGGCTGCCGGCGGACAAGGCTTTGTCGCGCGACAAAGCATCCTCGCGCGGGCGCTGAACCGCAGTCTGACAACCGCGCGCGCCGTCAGGCGGCCGGGGTCCCCCTCGACGCCCCGGTGCCCAGCGGGTCTGCCCGCAGCCCATCCACGATGGTCCTCGCCATGCCCCGCGCCATGGCGCGGGACGCTTCGGACGCCTTGCCCGCCGCGGTCGCACGGGCGCGGATGACCGCGAACTCGCTCCGCATCCTGTCGGTGATGTATTTGCTGGCTTCCAGGCGCACGCCCTCGACGGCCGACGTGAGGTAGGGTCGGCGCAGCGGCGACTCCGCCTTTTCCTCGACCTGGTAGTGGTCCCACATGCCGGCGACCTCGGGAACCGGGGCATTGCCGCCGTGACAGCGGAGGAAGGACCAGAGCCCGCGGTCATAGAAGCGCATCCAGCGGAACAACGCCGGAGGCAGCGTGCCGGCGCGGCGGGCCTCGGTCAGCAGGGTGGCGGCCAGGCCAAAGGCGTAGGCGTTCCTGCACAGCAGCGCGCGGATCGTCTCGGTCACCATCTTGACCTGCGCCTTGTGGGCAATCTCGTAACGCTGGCGCTCCACAGGGGACAGGCCGGACAGTCGCTTCGGGCGTCCCTTGGCGTCGCGGAAGCGCGGCACGGGCCGGTCAGCACCGCGGTCAAGGTGATCGGTCAGCAGCTGGAGAATGCCGTCGCGCGCGCCCACGACCACATCGAAGCCGTCAGCCCGCCGGGCGGCGACGCCCCGGTGCTCCACCGTCTCGTCCAAATACTCGCGCAGCGACTGGACGCGCGCGTCGGGATCGCTCTCGCGCGCCAGCGCCAGCTTGAGGGCGCGGTCGTCGGCATCGACGAACCCAAGCGCGATGCGGTCCCCCGCACGGCGCTTGTGGGCGCACAACTCGCGCCAGACGTCCTTCAGGAAGGCGTCGGTGTCGAGCATGACTTGGGAGAACCCGTCCTCGCCCGCGCTCTCCGCCTGCGCCACGCCCAGCGCTTGGATGCGCTGCAGGCACGCGTGCACGAGCAGGACGAGATGCCAGGGCAGCGCGTCCAGCGCGCGGCGGATCTCGACGGGATCGGTGAATCCGAAGCCCGGCCGGGCGAACGGGTTGGGCGGGCCGAAGGCGGACACCAGCCGTTCGGTGACGCGGTCCTCGTCAATGGCCCAGCCGCGCGGCCCGTGGCCGCCGGGGCGCAGCGCGGCGGTGTCGTGGATGCCCACCAGGGCGTCGGCCTCCACCAGCAGTTCGAGCGCCGTCATCGGCAGGCGGGCGGGGCCGCGATCCAGGGGGTAGTCCTTGAGCGGGAACAGCAGGAAGAACTCGTTGGCCGGGAACATGGGCGCCTGAAGGCGCATCAAGTCGCGGTAGTCCAGCGGCTTGTCGCTTCGGATGTGGGCGTCGATGTGCCGGGTGACGACCTTACGGTATGCCTTGATCCCGAGCAGGGCGATCATCAGGCCAAAAAAGAGGTTGAAGACCACGCTGGAGTAGAAGGGCGAGGCGAAAAGAAAGGCCTGGCCTTTGTGCACGGACCAGAAGTACCGCCCCCAGCCCGTGAACAGCCACAAGCCGCCGGTCTCGGCGACGCGGGACCAGAGATAAACGCGGCCCAGCAAGGGGGAGGCGACGAACCAGAGCATGCACAGCAGCACCAGCATGAACAGCCCGAGGATCGTCAGCACGCCGTACTCGCCCAGGGACGATGCGCCGCTGTTGCGGCCGCCGAGATTGGAAGCCATGCGCAAACCGATGGTTGTGGAACAGGAGCGCGACTCTAATCCGGACCGGGACTGGATTCTACCTCAGAAGCGATCTGGAAGAACTTGGGATGCACGATGAACGCAAACATCGTGCGCAAGCCAAGTAGATTGGTCCGCGACAGATGCTCGCGGCGGATCAACGCGTTGACGGATCTGCTGACGTTCTGTGGTACATTGTAGTGCAAGCCCTCAAGGATTTCGCTCCGTTTGCCGTTGTAGATGAAACAGCCAGCGGTGCCTTCCGGGAAGTGGCTTGGAGCCTCGACGTAAAACTTGTCTGTGTCGAAGACGGACAGGAGATGGAACGTACAATTTCCGATCATATACAGTAGAACACGGATGTCTATGATACCTAATTGATCGTCACCGGCTAATTGGGCCAATGACTGCGGTGCAATATTATACCTGACACGGGGAGATACCGCCATGACTGCCCGCCGCCTTATTGACGCAAATGAAGCCTGTTTTTGTTTTCGTCTGGCGACGGTCGCCGGTCAAGCACGCATGTGGGATCGGGGCCTCATTGCCTCCGCGCAGGCGGCTTTCCTCACGGCCCTGTGCTTGTTTGCCGCAGCGCCGGCCACCGCCGCCGATTCGGCTCACGCCGAGTCGTTCGTGCCCATGCCGCTCCAACGGGTCGCGATCTCAGCCATGGCCGACCCGATGGGCATATGGACGCCCGGCGAAATGACCGAGGACCCGAAGGGATCGGACATCTACGCCGGCGCCCTGCGTCGGGGAAACGAGAAGGTCATCGTCTCGCAGCGCGTCTCGGCGGCCTGCGGCTCGCCCTCGTCGTGCCCGGTGCGCGTGCTGCTGTCGGCCGCGGACGGTTCGCGCCATGTTCTGCTGCAGCAGGAGGAGGCCTGCGCCGCACCCTCGTACTTCGCGCTCAGTTCCGACCTGTCCGCGCTGCGTGCCTGCGACCAGGTGCTGCCCCTGGCGGCTTCGGCAGGGCCGGGCGCGGCGGCCGGGGCACGGCGGTGAGGGCGACCGGCCTCCGC
>CALMAB010000618.1 GCA_937858325.1 uncultured Acetobacteraceae bacterium | reverse complement strand
GGGGTGCAGTGGCTGCGCCTGCTGTCCGGCCTTGGGCTGGGCGCCTGCCTGGCCGACGACATGGGGCTGGGCAAGACCATCCAGGTGCTGGCGCTGTTGCTGATGCAGCGCACGCCGCGCAAGCCGCAGCCGAGCCTGCTGGTCGCGCCCGCCTCCTTGCTCGACAACTGGATGAAGGAGCTGGAAACGTTCGCCCCGGCCTTGCAGGCGAGGATCGTCCATCCCTCCGCGATGACGGCCGAGCAGCTCAACGCGTTCGGGCCGGACGACGCTGCCAAGCTCGACCTGGCCATCACCAGCTACGGCTCGCTGCTCCGTATCCCCGGCTTGTCGCAGATGGCCTGGCGCTTCCTGGTCCTGGACGAGGCGCAGGCGATCAAGAACCCGGCCGCCAAGCAGACCAAGGCGGCGAAGGCGCTCACGGCGCAGTCCCGCATCGCCCTGACGGGGACGCCGGTGGAGAACCACCTGGGCGACCTTTGGTCCATCTTCGATGTCATCAACCCGGGCCTGCTGGGCACCGCGCGGCAGTTCGCGCGCTATGCCAAGGGCCTCGCCGAGCGGGAGCAGGACCCTTACGGGCCGCTCCGCACCTTGGTGCAGCCCTACATCCTACGCCGCATGAAGACCGACACGTCCGTCATCGCCGACCTGCCGGACAAGACCGAGGTGAAAGCCTATTGCGGCCTCACCCGGCGCCAGGCGGCGCTGTATGCGCAGGCGGTGCAGGATCTGGCGGACCGCCTGGCCGACGCGGATGGCATGGAGCGCCGCGGCGCCGTGCTGGCGACGCTGATGCGCTTGAAGCAGATCTGCAACCATCCCTCGCAATGGCTGGGCGACCAGGCCTCGGGCGACCAAGCATGGGCGGAGGCGGACAGCGGCAAGTGGGCGCGCCTGCGGGAGATCGCCGAGGTGGTGGCGGCCCGGCAGGAGAAGATGCTGGTGTTCACCCAGTTCCGCGAGATGACGGCGCCGCTCGCCACGTTCCTGGGCGGGATCTTCGGGCGGCCCGGGCTGGTGCTGCACGGCGAGACGCCGGTGAAGCGGCGCAAGTCGCTGGTGCAGGCGTTCCAGGACGACGAGGCGGTGCCGTTCTTCATCTTGTCGCTCAAGGCCGGGGGCGCCGGGCTGACGCTGACGGCCGCGTCGCACGTCGTGCACTTCGACCGCTGGTGGAACCCGGCGGTGGAGAACCAGGCCACCGACCGCGCCTTCCGCATCGGGCAGAAGCGGAACGTGCTGGTGCACAAGTTCGTCTGCCGCGGCACGGTGGAGGAGAAGATCGACGCGCTGATCGCGTCGAAAACCGGGCTGTCGGACGCACTGCTGGCCGGGGCCGGCGAGGTCAGCCTGACGGAGATGAGCGATGACGCGCTGCTGCAACTGGTCGCGCTTGACCTCCACGCCGCGATGCGGGACTGAATCGGGATGTCGCGTTATGACGAAGGCGATTGGCCTGCCTACGTTCCCGTCGCCGAGCGCCGCCGCCAGGCCGAGCGCGAGGCGGCGAGGTTGCGCAGGAAAGGCCAGACGCTGGCGCCGGTGCGGGTCGAGGGCCGCGCGATTGCCGGCACCGCTTGGGGCAAGGCGTGGTGCGACAACCTGGAACGCTACCGCGATTACGAAAGCCGGCTGCCGCGGGGCCGCACCTACGTGCGCAACGGCTCGGTGATCGACCTGCAGGTCGGGCGATGCGAGATCAAGGCGCTGGTGAGCGGGTCGGCGATCTACCGGGTCGCGATCGGGATCGCCGCCATGCCGGGCGCGCAATGGCGATCCATCCGCGACGATTGCGCGGGCCGGATCGACTCGCTGGTGGAGCTGCTGCAGGGTCGGCTGTCCAAGGGCGTCATGGAGCGCATGTGCCGCCAAGGCGCCGGCCTGTTTCCCAAGCCGCCGGAGATACGGTTCTCCTGCACCTGCGAGGACCCTGCGTCGATGTGCAAGCACGTCGCGGCCGCGCTGTATGGCGTGGGCGCGCGGCTTGACGAGCGGCCGGAGCTGCTGTTCCGGCTGCGCGGGGTGGACGCGGGCGACCTGCTGGCCAATCTGGACGCCGCGGCGCCGGCATCGCGCCCCGCCGGGGCGAGGAAGCTTGAGGCCGAGGACGTGTCGGCTTTGTTCGGCCTCGATTTGGCGGGATCGGAGGATGCGAGTGGCGGCTTGGCAGGTTCTCCGTCCCATGCCGCTGCGGCCGCCGCCCGGTCCCGGCCAGAACAAGCCAAGCGAGGCCGCCCCTTGCCGCAGGGCGAGGTTGTGCCGGCACAGGCGTCCATCTCGGCCTCGTCCAAACAAGCAGGCATAGCCGAGGCGGTTACGCCGAAGGTCAAGGGTTTCCGACCGGATTCTGCGCCGGCCAGGCCGACGCGGGTGCGGCCTCCGGCGTCAGCGTCCGGTTCGGGAATACCGGCGACGATCTCGGCCGCTGCCAGGAAGCGTACCGCCGCTCAGCCTGGGGCAGCCAAGAAGCTGGACAAAAAGACGGCCGAGAAAGCCGTGGCGGATGTCATCGCGCGGATCGGACAGCACCTTGTGATGGGAATGGATGTGACGCGGGCCGAGCACGATACGCTGAAGGCTAGTGCCCACGACGCGCAGGTGCCTCCTGAGCCAACCGTCGGTTCCGGTTCTCGAACTCCGGCCAAAAGGAAACCGGCTGTCGGGCCGGCAAGGAGGCGCAAGACTACGGCCTGACATTCGGCGGGATGTTGACGCATTGCCCAGGTGTGAAATGCCACGGAGTTGACGAGGCCTTCCGGCTTTGTTCGAAGCTTCTGCTTCTTGCGGCCTTTGGGAAACCGCGGCACCTCCGAACCTGCTTGAACGGCCCGTTTGGGCCCCGATCCCCTCCT
>CALMAB010000617.1 GCA_937858325.1 uncultured Acetobacteraceae bacterium | reverse complement strand
GCCCGCACCGGCGCGAAGCCCTCGGCGCCGTAGCGTGCGCGCCAGCCTTGCAGGCCGTGCAGTAGCCGCCGGGCAAACGCGTCCGGCGCCGGGGCAGGGGCTACCGATGCCAAGAAGGCGACTGGCCGACCGAGGTCCAAGGGCGCGCCCGCCAGGTTCACGCCGAAGCCGATGACCAGCCATGGCCCGGGTGCCGTGCCCGCCTCCAGCAGGATGCCCGCCAGCTTCCCCCCGTTCAGCATCAGGTCGTTCGGCCATTTCAGCCGCAGCGCGCCGGGGTCCGGCAGAACCGCGCGCACCGTGTCGGCCAAGGCCACCGCCGCCAGGATCGACCAATGGCCCGGCCACCGCAGGCTTTGCGGGCGCAGCAGCACCGACAAGTGCAGGTTGCCATCGACCGAATGCCAGGGGCGTCCCAGCCGGCCACGGCCGCCGTTTTGCCGCCGGGCCAAGAGGGCGACTTCCGGACCGGGGTAGGGCGCCCGCGCCTTCAGCGCCTCGGAGGTGGAACCGATCTCGTCCACGATCTCCAGCGGGATGTCCTCAACCATCGGCGTCGCCCATGCCGAGATGCTAGGCCAGCAGCTTGCCCGCCACCAAGGCCAGCGTGGCGGCCAACATGCCGCGCACCACCGGGACCGGCATCCGGGTCGCGAGCAGGCTGCGGACGACGACGCCCGGCACGGAGCCGGACAGCAGCGACCCCAGCAGGACCCAATCAACCGCGCCCAGATACCAGTATCCGACACCGGCCAGCAGCGTCAGCGGGATGGCGTGGGCGATGTCGGAGCCGACGATCCGCACCGGCGACAGCCGCGGATACAGCAGCGTCAGCGCGCTGACGCCCAACGCCCCGGCGCCGACCGAGGTCAACGTCACCAGTACCCCGAGCACCGCCCCGGCCGCCACCGTCAGGCCCCGGGACCAAGGCGGCGACAGCTCGGCGCTGTGCGGCCCCAGCACGGCCAGGAGCCGGTTCTGGGACAGCAGGAGCAGCACCGTCAGCAGGATCGCTATCCCCAGCACGGGCGTGATCACCCGGGACACCGCCGCCGTGTGGACATGGAGCTGGTGCAGCAGCAGCAGCGTGAGCGCCGCGGCCGGCAGGCTGCCAGAGGCGAGCCGCCGCACCACCGGCCAGTCCACCGTTTGCCGGCGCGCGTGGACCAGCACGCCGACCGACTTCGTGCATGCGGCATACAGCAGGTCCGTGCCCACCGCGGTCGCCGGGTGGACGCCGAACAGCAGCACCAGCAGCGGCGTCATCAAGGAGCCGCCGCCCACCCCGGTCAGCCCGACCAGCGCGCCCACCGCGAAGCCCGAGAAGGTGTAGAGCGGGTCCACCATGCCGCCCGGCGCCAGCTCAGGCGAACACGCCGCGGCGGCGCAGTTCCGCCACCACGCGCTCGGCCAAATCCTCTGGCGACGCTTCCGCCGTGCGCAGGTGCAGTTCCGGCGCGTCCGGCGCCTCGTAGGGCGCATCGACCCCGGTGAAGCCGCGGAGCAGCCCGGCATCGGCCTTCTTGTACAAGCCCTTCGGGTCGCGCCGCCGGCATTCGTCCACGGAGGCATCGACGAACACCTCGATGAACTCCCCGTCCGGCACCCGTTCCCGTGCCCGTGCCCGCTCGGCGCGGTAGGGCGAGATCAAGCTTGCGATCACGATCAGCCCGGCGTCGGCGAACAGCGCCGCCACCTCCGACGCCCGGCGCACGTTCTCCGCCCGGTCGGCCTCCGAGAAGCCGAGATCGCGGTTCAGCCCGTGGCGCAGGTTGTCGCCGTCCAACACGTAGGTGTGCCGGCCGAGCGCGTGCAGCCGGCGCTCCACCAGGTTGGCGACCGTGGATTTGCCCGCGCCCGACAGCCCGGTGAACCACAGCACCGCCGGGCGTTGCCCGGCCAGACGCCCGCGCGCCGCCCGGTCCACGTCCAGCGCCTGCCAGGTGATGTCCGTGGCAAGGTGCAGGGACGCGTCCACCATGCCGACGCCCACCGTGGCGTTGGTCAGCCGGTCAATCAGTATGAAGCCGCCGAGGTCGCGGCTCACGGCGTAAGGCTCGAACGCCACGGACGCCTGCAAGCGCAGCTCCACGTGGCCGAGGTCGTTGAGGCGCAGCGACTCCGCGGGCGCGGCCTCGCGCGTGTTCACGTCGATGCGGTGGCGGATGCGGCTAACGGCGCCAGGCACGCTGCGGGTGCCGAGCTTCACCAGGTATTCCCGCCCGGCGGCGAGCGGCGTGTCGTGCAGCCAGATCAGCCGTGCCGACAGCGCGTCCGCCACGGCGGCCGGCGCGTCGGCCGCGGCCAGCACGTCGCCGCGGGACACGTCGATCTCCCGATCGAGCACGAGCGTCACGGCGTCGCCGGCGCCGGCCGAGGGCTGTATCCCGTCCATGGTGACGATGCGCAGGATCTCGGCCTCCGTGCCGGAAGGCTGCACGACGACCCGCTGGCCCGGCCGGGCACGGCCGCTGGCCACCGTGCCGGAATAGCCGCGGAAATCCAGGCCCGAACGGTTCACCCATTGCACGGGCATGCGGAACGGGCGGGACAGCGCCTCCGGCTCCACGGACACGCTTTCGAGGTAGGAGAGCAGACTCGGGCCGGCATACCAGGGCGTGTTGGCGCTCGGCTCGACCACGTTGTCGCCGTGCCGGGCGGACAAGGGGATGGCCTGTATGCTGCGGAAGCCGAGGTCCGCGGCGCCCGCCCGGAACTCGGCGGCGATGGCGTCGAACCGTTCCTCGCTGAACCCGGTCAGGTCGATCTTGTTCACCGCCAGCACGACGTGGCGGATGCCCATCAGCCCGGCGATGAAGGCGTGCCGCCGGGTCTGGGTCAGCACGCCCTTGCGCGCGTCGACCAGCACCACCGCGAGGTCCGCGTTGGACGCGCCGGTGGCCATGTTGCGGGTGTACTGCTCGTGCCCCGGCGTGTCCGCCACCACGAAGCGGCGCCGCGGGGTCGCGAAGAAGCGGTAGGCCACGTCGATGGTGATGCCCTGCTCGCGCTCCGCTTCCAGGCCATCGACCAGCAGGGACAGGTCGATGGCGCCCTCCGCCGCGCCGTGGCGCCTGCTGTCGCGCCGCAGCGTCGCGAGCTGGTCGTCGAGCACGCCGCGCGTGTCGAACAGCAGCCGGCCGATCAGGGTGGATTTGCCGTCATCGACGCTGCCGCAGGTGAGGAAGCGCAGCAGGCCAAGCGGCGCGTCGCCGTCCAAGCTGGGCAGGCGCCCGGGCGAACGCGTGGAGGACCGCAGGCCCGGCTCCATCAGAAGTACCCTTCGCGCTTCTTGCGTTCCATGGAGTTCGCCTCGTCCTTGTCGATCAGCCGCGTGCCCCGCTCGGAGGTGCGGGACGCGGCCATCTCGCCCACGATCTCCGGCAGCGTCTGCGCGGCGCTCTCGACGGCGGCGGTCAGCGGATAGCAGCCGAGCGAGCGGAACCGGACCATTCGCTGCCGCGGCGCCTCGCCCGGGTGCAGGCGCATCCGCTCGTCATCGACCACGATGAGGTTGCCGTCGCGCTCCACCACCGGGCGCAGCGCGGCGCGATACAGCGGCACGATGGGGATGTCCTCCGCCAGCACGTAGTGCCAGATGTCCAGCTCGGTCCAGTTGGACAGCGGGAACACGCGGACCCCTTCGCCCGGGGCGACGCGGCCGTTGTACAGGTGCCAGAACTCCGGCCGCTGGTCCTTGGGGTCCCATTGCTGCGCCGCCGTGCGGAAGGAGAACACGCGCTCCTTGGCCCGGGACTTTTCCTCGTCGCGCCGCGCGCCCCCGAACGCCGCGTCGAAGCCGTGCTGGCGCAGTGCCGCCTTGAGCGCCTCCGTCTTCATGGCATGGGTGTAGAAGGCGCCGTGGTCGAACGGGTTGATGCCCCGGGCGCGCGCGTCCTCGTTGGTGTGCACGATGAGGTCGAGGCCATGGCGGCGCGCCGTCTCGTCGCGGAACGCGATCATCTCGCGGAACTTCCAGCCGGTGTCGATGTGCAGCAGCGGAAAGGGCGGGCGCGAAGGGTAGAACGCCCGGCGAACCAGGTGCAGCAGCACCGACGAGTCCTTGCCGACCGAGTAAAGGAACACCGGGTTCCGGCACTCCGCCGCCACCTCGCGGATGATATGGATGCTCTCGGCCTCCAGCTGCCGCAGATGCGGCGCGGCGGCGAGCCGGGGCGCCGCGAGGGCATCGGTGCGCGGGGACAGGGCGTTCA
>CALMAB010000616.1 GCA_937858325.1 uncultured Acetobacteraceae bacterium | reverse complement strand
GCGGACACCGTCATGCGCTTGCGCTGCGGCGGCCGGGCGAACATGCCCTTCATCATCTCGCCGATGTTGGCCATCTGGCCCGGCGCCATGCCGGGGATGTCCATCTGGCCGATCACCGGCCCGGCGTCGGCCACCGCGACCTCGACCTCCTTGTCCTCCAGCTCGCCGGAGCGCAGCATCTTGCGGAACTTGCCGCGCGTGTCGGCGCTGGCCCCCTCCCCCACCAGCGCCGTCACCAGCCGGTCCTCCGCCGCCAGGTCAGCCTTCGCCTGCACGTCCTTGCGGCCGGTGTCGCGCAGCATGACGATGCTGGCCTCCACCAGGTCGCGCACGATGCTGTCCACGTCGCGGCCGACATAGCCGACCTCCGTGAACTTGGTCGCCTCCACCTTGATGAACGGCGCCTGGGCGAGCTTGGCGAGGCGGCGCGCGATCTCCGTCTTGCCGCAGCCGGTCGGCCCGATCATCAGGATGTTCTTCGGCACCACCTCGTCCCGGATGCCCTCGGGAAGCTGCTGGCGGCGCCAACGGTTGCGCAGCGCAATGGCCACCGCGCGCTTGGCGTCCCCCTGGCCCACGATGAAGCGGTCGAGCTCGCCCACGATTTCCCGCGGGGAATAGGTGGGAACGTCCATCACAAGGTCTCCACAATCAGGGAGTGGTTGGTGTAAACGCAGATGTCCGCGGCTATCCGCATGGCCCGGCGCGCGACCTCCTCCGCATCCAGCCCGTCCACCGACAGCAGCGCCCGCGCCGCGGCCAGCGCGTAGTTGCCGCCGGAGCCGATGGCGATCACGCCGTCCTCCGGCTCCAGCACATCGCCGTTTCCGGTCAGGGTGTAGCTGTGCACCCCGTCGGCGACCGCCATCATGGCCTCCAGCCGGCGCAAATACCGATCGGTGCGCCAATCCTTGGCCAACTCGACGCAGGCCCGCTCAAGCTGCGCCGGGAAGCGTTCGAGCTTGGCTTCAAGACGTTCGAGCAGAGTGAAAGCGTCCGCTGTGGCGCCGGCGAACCCGGCCAGCACGCCGCCGCCGGCACCGATGCGCCGGACCTTGCGCGCGTTGCCTTTGATGACGGTTTGGCCGAGCGTCACCTGGCCGTCGCCGGCCATGGCGACGTGGCCGCCGCGGCGGACGCAAAGAATGGTGGTCCCGTGCCAGCCGACGGGATCGTGGGGGGATGATGCTTGCATGGTGCCGCCCAGATGGGGTCCTTGCCCCGGCTGCACAAGATATAGGCAACTTGGGCCAGAACACCCCGAACCTGGTTTTCCCGCGGGCCTGTTTGCGCTATTGGGGCGCGCATGGCCCGCACCGCTGAGATCACCCGCACGACCTCCGAGACCGACATCACCGTCCGGCTAAACCTAGATGGCAACGGTCAGGGGGAGATCGCGACCGGCGTCGGCTTCCTGGACCATATGCTGACTGCGTTTGCCCGGCACGCGCTGATCGACCTTTCGGTGCGGGCCAAGGGCGACCTGCACATCGACTTCCACCACACGACGGAGGACATCGGCATCGTGCTGGGCCAGGTGCTGGCCCGGGCCGTCGGCGACAAGCGCGGGGTCCGGCGCTACGGCAACGCGGTCGTGCCGATGGACGAGGCGCTGGTCGCCGCGGCCTTGGACCTTTCCGGCCGCCCGTTCCTCGCCTGGTCCGTCACGTTCGAACGCGACAAGATCGGCGAGATGGATACCGAGCTGTTCGAGGAGTTCTTTCGCGCACTGGCGATGAACGCGCTGATGACGCTGCACGTCACCCAGCAGGCCGGGCGCAACGCGCACCATGTCGCGGAGGCGTGCTTCAAGGCCGTAGCCCGCGCCCTGCGCATGGCCGTCGAGGCCGATCCGCGCGCAGCGGGCACCATCCCGTCCACCAAGGGCGCCCTATGAAAAGCTACACCGCGCACCTCAAGCCGCACTGCCCCCCGGTCGTCCTGCTGGAAGGCTGGAGCTGGGGCGCCGCGGTGTTCGGCCCGTTCTGGCTGCTGGCGCACCGGGCCTGGGTTCCGGCGGTGCTGTTCGGCGCGGTGGTCTTGCTGGTCGTGGTCTTGGCGCCGCCGGGCTTGGGCGGGCTGATCGGCCTGGGGTTCGGCGTGCTCGCGGGCCTGCTCGGGCGGGACGCGGTGCGCTGGTCGCTGGAACGACGCGGCTACCTGCTGACGCACGTGGTGGCGGCGCGCGACGTGGACGGCGCGCTGGCCCGGCTGCTGCACGCCCGCGCCGACCTCCATGCTTCCCTGATCGGGCCGCTCGGATGATGCGCGTCGCCGTGGTGGACTACGGCAGCGGCAATCTTGCCTCCGCGAGCCGCGCCCTGGCAGCGGCGGCGGAGCAGGCCGGGCTGGACGCGCAGGTGGAAGTCACCGGCGATCCCGCCCGTGTTTCGGCGGCGGACCGCGTGGTGCTGCCGGGCC
>CALMAB010000615.1 GCA_937858325.1 uncultured Acetobacteraceae bacterium | reverse complement strand
GGCCATGCAGTAGTGGAGTTCTCCACCGCGCAAACGCTGCTGATCTGGGTGGTAGTGTGTGCCATCGCGCTGCTCGGGAACCGCATCGCCTTTGGGACCGCGCTCGATGGGAGCGCGCTAGCTGGTTTGGCAATCATCGTCGCCGTCGTGACCCTCGGTGCCGCGGTCTTTCGCCTGGCGGGGCAGGCCGTGCCCGCCGTGCTTTGGGTGTCGCTGGTCGCAATGGCGCTGACCTACCCCACCATGCCCGGCGCGACGGAAGTCGCGGCGCTGACCGGGAAGATCAACTTCCTCGCGCTCGCGACGGCCGTCGTCGCTCTGGCGGGCCTTTCCGTGGCGAAGGATCTGCCCGTGTTCCGGCGGCTCGGCTGGCGCATCGTCGTGGTGTCCCTGGCCGCCAACGCGGGGACGTTCCTGGGAGGCAGCCTTGTCGCACAGCTCTTCCTCGACTGGCAGCCGGGGCACGGGGGATGACCGCGCTCCCCAGCCCTGCGACGAGTGGCGCCAACCCCGGCGGTCAGCCCGCCATGACCGTCCAAGCGGAGCGGAACACCCCCGGCGTCATGCCGAAGGTCCGCACGAACTCCCGGTTCAGGTGTGCCTGGTCGTAGAAGCCGGCTTCGAGCGCAGCCTCGACAACAGGCGCACCGTGCTTCAACAGCCCCTTTGCCTTGTGCAGCGCGATCAGGACATGGACGTTGTGAAGGCTCGTCCCGATCTCGCGGCGAACCGAGCGGGCGAGGTGGCCCGCCGACACGGCGCAGGCAAGTGCAACCCCTCCCACATCGGTTTGTAAAGTGGGCCGGTCCACCAGCATCACGAGCGCCCGCGCCACAAGGTGCGCCTGGCCTATTTTTGGAAGCAGATCAGGGGCGGGCCTGCCCGCAAGTGATGGCACGAACTGCGACGCGAACGCCCACCCTTGCCCGTCTATGGGCTCAAACCTGTGGATTACCCCAGCGGGCACGAGCAGGGTTTCGCCTGCCTCAACCTGACGATACGTGCCGCCCATCAGGAGGCGTGCCCGTCCAGCCAGAATCATTACAATCTCGTCGCCGACATGGAAGTGCGGGCGGAAGCGCCACGGAGAGATTGGTCCTTCAATGATTTCGACCCGCGCTGCCCCGTTTCGGCAGATCGTCATGGAAGTTTTAGCGACGTTTGAAGTAGCGCTGGCTGACATGCCGGGAGCTGAGCAGCTTTCGTTCGCTGAACACGTTGCGTCTGGAGTGTTCTCCCTGATTGCGGTAGCAGGTCAAGCTATTCTTCCTACTGCCCGGACTGTCAAGATTAGATGTCCGTCAAAGGAAGCCAAAACGGACACCTGACGATGGCGCGTCGGCCCACAAACCATCGGGTGCCGCCGTCCATGGTCTTGCATGACGGTTGGCAGCGCGTAATCATCGGGGCAGTCTGGCCCGTCGCCTGTTCCCAACGACGCTTCGGAGCCGCCGCGTGAACCACGCCCTGTTTCACCTTTTCGTGCCAACCACCGGACAGGGACTGTTTGATGTGACCGAGGCGGTTTGCGCCTGGGTCAAAACACAGGGGATCAGCACGGGCCTGCTCACCGTCTGGTGCCGCCACACCTCGGCGTCGCTGCTGGTGCAGGCGAACGCCGACCCCGAGGTGCAGGCCGACATGGAAGCGTTCTTCGTGCGCCTCGTACCAGAGGGGCGTGGCCTGTATAGGCACGAGGAGGAGGGCCTGGACAATATGCCCGCACACCTGCGGGCGGCGCTGACGGCAGTGCAGGTCGTCGTGCCTGTCGAGCACGGCCACCCCGTGTTCGGCGAGTTCCAATCTCTTTACCTGTTCGAGCATCGTGGCGGCGAACACCGGCGCGAGCTGGTGCTGCACCTTTCTGGCACACCGTGATTCATGTGCCGGACGGGACCGACCCGGTTCTCTCAAGGGCACGGTAGGCGCCCTCGACGAGCAACGGCACGCACGAGCTGGCGTCCCTCTCCACGGCAATCTCCACGTCGCGGTGGAAACCCATCTCCACCAGCTCGCATCCTGATACTGACGCCCGGATCAATTGCGGCAAGTCAGGCCCGGCCGAGCGGTAGGCGTCACGGGCGACCCGTGCCTCGGGTGAGCAAGGCAGCTCCAAGTGGTGGATTATGGCGCCAGCGCCCAGCAGATCCTCAATTGCCGGCCGCAGGCTCCCATCCGGCCAGCATTCCCCCGCTGGAACCACGCCCACCATGCCGCTGCCCGCCGTCTCGCGTGCCGCACGCGCGACGGCAGGAGCGTTCCGCAGGCAGCCGGCCATCACGGGCGTTCCGCCACCGGCCAGCGACAGCCGCGAACCGTTTGGTGAGGGCAGCATGAGCTTCGTGCCGGCAGAGACGGCCATTAGGCTGACCGGCGATAGGCTGAACTGTCCGCCAGTGGCCTGCCGCGGTTGCGCCAATGCGGCACCGACACGATCCGCTGCGGCCTGTGCCGTTGCCCTGTCGCCATAAGGGAAAGGGAAGATGGCTGCGCCTCTCGATACCGCCACGTCCACCGCGGTCGAGAACGAGAGCACATCCACGATGACGAGCACAGACACCCGCTCACGCAGAGCT
>CALMAB010000614.1 GCA_937858325.1 uncultured Acetobacteraceae bacterium | reverse complement strand
GCCGATTGACGAGTCAGGCCGGGGCGGCAAGCGCGGTGCGGACCTGCGCCGGCGTGGCCGGCTCGCCGCCGGCGGCGCGCACGGCCCGTGCGGCCTCCGCCACCCACTCACGGTTGGTCAGCTCCGTGCCCCAGGGCGCATCCTCCAGCCCGACCCGCACGTGTCCACCCCGCGCCACGGCGGCCCCAATCAGCGGACGGACATCCACGCCCAAGCCGGCCACCATCCAGGGCGCGCCCGGCGCGGCTTCGGCCAGAAGCGCCAAGTGGGCGTCCAGGTAGTGCTCGCGCGGCGGAAAGCCCCAGGCGAACTCGTCGGAGAACATGAAGCGGTAAAGCGGCACGGGCAGGCCCGGCGCCGCTTGCGCCAGCGCCGCGCCCAGGCGCGTGAAGCCCGCCTCGTAGATCGCGTAGCCCGGATGCACGCCATGGCGGGCGCAGATGCCCAGTCCCGCCCGCACTTCGTCGGGGACGTTGCGATACACGAAACCCGCCCCGTCCCGGCCTGCCTCGTCGAAGCGCACGAAGTTGACGGAGCCTGGGTCCACGACGGCCAGCTCGATCAAGCTGCGCCGGGCCAGTTCCTCGGTATGGGCGAAGCGCGCGGCGGGCGAAGTCTCGCCCGTCTTGTCGGCATAGGCCGAGCCGGCCAGGGGGATGGTGGGGTAAACCAGCGCGTCGCTGCGGGCGCGGATGCCCTCGATGATCCGGGCGTAGGTTTGCCAGTCGTCGCGCTGGCGTCCCGTGGCCGGGTCGTAGGCGTGCAGGTGCAACACCGCCGCGCCTTCGGCCGCCGCGGCCAAGCCGTCGGCGACGATCTCCTCGATTGTGGTCGGGATGCCGGGCTGCCGCTCCCGCCCCCACGGACCGTTCAGGGCCGCCTCGATCCACGTCGCTCCCTCGGCCATCGCCCCCTCCTGTCGCGTCCTAGCTCAGGTAAACCCGCCCCAACGCTGCCTCGTCCACCTCCGCCGGGGCCGCGTGCATGGCGACCCGGCCGCGCGACAGCACGTAAACGTCGGTCGCGATCTTGAGCAGGCGCGGCACGGTCTGCTCCGCGACCACGACCGTCATGCCGAGGTCGCGGTGCATCCGCTCCACCACGTCGAACACCGCCTGCACCATCACGGGCGACAGGCCGAGGCTCGGCTCGTCCAGCATCAGCAGGCGCGGGCTGCCCATCAGCGCCATCGCGATCACCAGCATCTGCAGCTGCCCGCCCGACAGCAATCCCGCCTGGCGCTGCCGCATCTCGGCGAGGAATGGAAAGTAGCCGAACACCATGTCCAGCCGGGCGGGCGCCCCCTTCGGATGCACAAAGGACGCGGCCCGGAGGTTGTCATCGATGGACATGTTGCGGAAGCACTGGCGCCCGTCCTGCACGAGCGCGATGCCGCGCCGGGCGATGCTGGCCGGGTGGGCGCCGAGCAGCTCGGCGTCGTCGAAGCGGATGCGCCCTTCCGTCACCTCGCCCAGCTCAAAAGGGAGCATCCCGGCGACGGCCTTGAGCAGCGTCGTCTTGCCCGCGCCGTTCGGGCCGAGCAGGGCGATGACGCCGCCCTCGCGGACGGCGAAGCCCACGCCCTGCAAGGCGACGATGGCGCCGTCATAGCGCACCGAAACGTCGGAAACGTCCAGCATGTCAGCGCGCGTCGATCCACTCGCCGGCGACGACGTACTTGCCGTCCTTGATCTCGGCGATGCGGGCCTGGGTGGAGCCTTGGTGGTCGGCGTAGTTGAGCGGCGGGGTGATGCCGCCGGTGTTCACGTCGCGCAGCGCCTCCATCTCGTCGCGCACCAGCTTGCGGAACGCCTTGAGGTCGGACGGCACCTTGCCGCCGCTCTTCTGGATGGCGTTGCTGATGGCGGCCGACATCGCCGTGCCCTGCAGCCAGCCCTTCATGTAGTAGATGTCCTCCTTGGCGATCTTGTTCTTCGCGCGGAAAGCCTCGATGTCCTTCATCGCCGGGATTTCTTCGCCGAACTGGGCGTAGATCTGGATGGCGCGGAAGCCCTCCGCCGCCGGGCCGAGCTGCTCGGGGATGGTTGGGCTGATGTCGTACATGTTGCCGATGAACAGCCGCGCGGGCAGGCCCACCTTCGCCGCGTCGCGCAGCGTCACCAGCGCCTGCGGCGCCGAGCTTTGGATGTAAACCATGTCCGGGTTGCGCGACTTCACGCGCAGGAGCTGGCCGGTCAGGTCCTGCGCGTCGTAGCGGAACTCCACCGTGTCCACCAGTTCAAGCCCGAGCTTCTGGACGATGCCGGACTGCCGCACCACGTTCACCGGGCCGCGGCCATACTCGTTGTCGGCGTGCATCAGCACGACCCGCTTGCCGCCCTTCTGCTTGAGGTCGCGCAGCGCGATGATCATCTGCTGCTCGTAGGTCGGACCTGCCATGAAGATGAATGGCAGCTTTTCCGGGTCGAGCACCTGGCTGGCGAAGGAATCGGTCATGAACGGCACGCCGTCGCCGCTGATCTGGTCCTTCAGCGCGTTGACGGAGCCTGTGGACCAGCCGTTGACATAGACGGCGTTCTCCTGGTCCACGCAGCGGCGGTAGATCTTCAGCTCCTCGTCGAGCTTGTAGCGGCCGTCGAGCAGCAGCGTGTTGACCTTGTTGCCGGCGATCCCGCCCCGGGTCTGGTTCAGGAACTCGAAATAGTCGCGCGTGCCGTAGGCCATGCCGTTCACCAAGGCGTCCGGCCCGGTGATCGTGCCCCAAGCGCAGACGGTCAGGTCCGCCGCCCGCGACGGCGCGGCCCAAGCCGCCACGCCTGCGGCAAGCAGGGCACCCAGCATGATCTTCTTCATGGACGTTCTCCTCCCTTGGTTGCGACCGCCGCTCCCGCCCGCTCCCCGAAGCCGGTTGCGGCGCCCGGGGTTTGCCGCCGCTGGGTCCATCGCAGCCGGGGCAGGAGCGACGACAAGCCGCGCGGCTCGAAGATCAGGAACAGGATGATGAGCAGGCCGAACGCCAGCTCCCGCAAGGCGGACAGCAGGTTGGCGATGTCGAACGCTTCGCCGACCCGCTGGATCGCCTCGGGCAGCAGCACCACGAAGGCGGCGCCGACGAGGGGACCGGCCCAGGAGCCGAGGCCGCCGACGATGATCATGGCGATGTAGTCCGCCGAAAGGTCCAGCGTGAACGCTTCCGGGCTGGCGAGCCGGGCCGCGAAGCCGATCAGCCCGCCCGCGACCCCGGCGACGAAGCCGCTGATGGCAAAAGCCCAGGCCTTGGTGCGCGCAACGTCCAGCCCCATGCCCTTGGCGACGACCTCGCTTTCCCGCACAACGAGGAAGGCACGCCCGAGATTGGTGCGCGTCAGCCGGGTAAGCGCGAGCCAGGTGATGAGCAGGACGAGGACCGACACGGCGGCGGAAACCTGGTCGGAGGCGACCGGGAGGCCAAAAAAGGCCGGCTGGCGGATCACCAGCCCGGACACGCCGCCGGTGAACGGCTCCAGCATCTTGAACAGGTATTCAAGGATCGCCTGCGCCGCGAGCGTCGCGATGGCGAAGTAAAGGCCGCGCAGACGCAACGCCGGCAGGCCGATCAGCGCGCCGATGGCCGCGGTCGCGGCGCCTGCGCCGAGCAGAGCAAGCACGCCGTCTGCCCCGGCGTTGCCCAGGTTGCCCGCCACATACGCGCCGACGCCCAGCAGCGCGCCTTGTGCGAAGCTGATCTGCCCGCAATAGCCAATGAGCAGGTTGAGCGACAGCGCCCCGATGCCGGCGATGGCCACCGCGCGGACCAGGTAAGCGCCGAAGCGGCCGAGCAGCAGGCTCAGCGCGATCAGGACCGCGGCGACGGCCAAGGCAAGGAGCAGACGGCGCGTGCTCATGGCCCTAGATCCTTTCGGCGCCGCGGCGCCCGAACAAGCCCTGCGGGCGCAGCAGCAGCATCAGCACGAGCAGGGCGTAGGGCAGCACCTGCTGCAGCGCCCCCACCGAGTAGATGCCAGTGTTGGCGCGCAAGACGTCCTCAAGCGCGGGCGTCAGCAGCCCGTCCGTGAAGCTTTGCAGCACGCCGAGCACCAGCCCGGCGACGAGCGCCCCCTCCAAACTGGACAGGCCGCCCACGACGACCACCGGAAACGCCACCATGCCGATGTCCGCGAGGCCGAGCGAAAGGCCGTTCAGCGTGGCCAGCAGCGTGCCCGCAAGGCCGGCCAGCGCCGCCGACATCGCCCAGGCCGCGGATACCTGGTTGCTCACGTGGATGCCGATGGCGAGCGCGGCCCGGCTGTTGTCGGCCGCGCAACGCTGCATCAGCCCCATAGGCGTGCGCGCGTAGAACAGGAGGAAACCGAGGCTGAGCACCGCCGCGAGGATGCCGGCCGCGATGTAGTTGTAGGTGACGAAGATGCCCCCGGCGCTGACCGCGCCCTCCGGGAACACGGGCGGGAACGCGATCTGGTCCGGCCCGAACACGGCGAGGCAGGCCGCGCGGGCGCAGATCAGCAGCCCCAGCGTCACCATCATCACCGCGACCACCGGCGCCTTGAGCATCGGGCGGAGCACCAGCCGCTCGGTGAGCGCACCGACGCCGGCCATGACGCCCATGCTCGCCAGCACCGCCAACACCGCCGGCAGCCCCGCGCTGAGCAGGACGTAGCTCGCATAGGCCCCGAGCATGGCGTAGGCGCCCTGGGCGAAGTTCACCACGCCCGAGCACTTGTAGATCAGCACGATGCCGAGCGCGATCAGCGCATAGACGCTGCCGGTCGCCAGGCCCGCGACGGCAAGCTGCAAGGCAAGGGTCATCCGGGTTCCCCCAGGTAAACGCGCTGCACCTCCGCGTCGGACTGCACCTCCTCCGGCAAGCCTTCGAAGATCTTGGACCCGGCGGCCATGACGGCGATGCGGTCGCAGGTGCTCATCACCACGTCCATCTTGTGCTCGACCATGATGACGGCACAGCCGAAGCGGTCGCGCACGCCGCGGATCACGGCGGCCATCGCCATGCCCTCCTGCGAGGTCAGCCCGGCCACCGGCTCGTCCAGCAGCAGGAGCTGCGGCTGCGCCGCCAGCGCACGCGCGAGGTCAGCCGCCTTGCGCCGGCCGTAAGGCAGCGTCTGGATCGGCGTGTGGGCGACGTCGGCCAGGTGCAAGGGCCGCAGCAGCGTCTCGGTCAGCTCCGCTTCCAGCGCCTTCTCGGAGGCGAAGAAGCCACCGGACCCGGCGCGCACGGCCGCGCCCAGCTTGGCGATGTCGAGCACCGTGAGGTCGTGCAGCGAGGCGACGTTTTGAAAAGTCCGGGCCACGCCGAGTTTCAGCAGCGCGTGCGGCGATAGGCCGAGCAGTTCCCGGCCGAGCCAGAGCGCGGTGCCGGCGTTGGGGCGGTAGGTGCCGCAGATGCAGTTGACGAAGGTGGTCTTGCCCGCGCCGTTCGGGCCGATCAGGCCGACGATCTCCCCCGGGGTGGCGTCCAGCGCCATCCCGGCGACGGCCACCACGCCGCCGAAGCGGATCGTCACGTTCTGCGCCGTCAACGCCACCGCGCCGGCCTCCGCCGGCAGGGGCGCGGCCACGCCGGACGGCGTGCCTCAACACCCATGCGCTCCTCCCCTTTGAAGGCCGTTGGCCGGCCTTTCAACTCATCTTGGCCGCAGAACGGCGAGGCGTCCACCTGCTTTCCGGCCCGGCGCACGGTGTCAGCCATCTCCGGCGGGCGCCAGGTCGCCCTTCGCGGCAACGAAGAAATCAGGGCCGCCGACCTGGCCGCCCTTCAACGCAAGCTCCAGCCCTTCGTGGACCGGCTGCCCCCCTTCCGCCGGGGCGTCGGCGTGCGCCCGGCAGAGCGGCGCGCCCGGCGCGAGCGGGGCGACCGCGGTCAGCGCGTACACGCCCAGCCGCAGCGCCGCATGGCCCGACGTGTCCCCGCCCGAGATCACCGCCCGCCGCACCCCGGCCGTCCGCAGCACCCGATCAAGGATCTGGCCAAGCCCGGCGCCGATGCGGTCATTGGCCGCGGCGGGAGACATCCCGCTCGCCTCGACCGCGGAGCGGAACCCGGCCACCGCCGGGTCGTCGG
>CALMAB010000613.1:686-3443 GCA_937858325.1 uncultured Acetobacteraceae bacterium | reverse complement strand
AACGGCGCGAGCTTCAGGTCCTCCAGCCCATGCACCGGCCAGGCGTAGCGGCGCCAGGCGGCATCATACCGACGCGCGCCGTCCAGCCGGGCATCGAACCGGTCCCGCAGCGATCCTGTGTCAACGCCGCGGGCGTCGGCGGCGGCGAGCAGTCCGATGGCGGCGTCAAGGCCTGCGGTGGCGGCCACGCCGACCGGGGCATACTGCTCCTCGATCAGCGCGCCCGCCTTGGCCGACCAGGGCAGCAGCTCCGCATCCAGGCACGCCCAATCCGTGCTGAACTCGTCCCAGAACCCGGCGGCCGTCATCGCCCCGACCAGGCGGTCGAGCAGCGCGCTTTCGGTCGCCGGGTCGGAGAAGAAGGCGCGGCCGGTGCGGGTGTAGATGACGCCCCGCTGCGGGCCGGGCACGCGGAACCGGGACGCGGCCACGCCGGCATCGCGGCACACGACGACGACCGCCCGCGATCCCATGTGCTTTTCCTCCACGACGACCCTGCCCACCCCCGTCTTGCGGAAAAAGGTGAATGCCTCATCGGGGTGCTCGAGCAGCCCGTCCCGTGTGCTGGTTTCCACGGGCGACATGGTGGGCGGCAGATAAACCAGCCAGCGCGGGTCGATACAGAAGCGGCTCATCACCTCCAGGCCGGCCGCCGCGTTCTCCGCGCGTACGGTGATGGACGGCAGCAGGACCGTCGTGATGATCCGCTTGCCCGACACGTCCTCGATGTCGAGCAGGTCGTAGGGGTCGGCCAGGACTGGTGCCGCGGCGATCGGCCGCACCGGCTCGGCGTATTGCCGCATGGCCGGTACGGACACCAGGGCGCGTTCCGGGTAGCGCAGCGCCGTCAGTTGGCCGCCGAACACGCAGCCGGTGTCGACGCACAGCGTGCGATTGACCCACTCGGGCGCGGGCACGGGGGTGTGGCCATAAACGACTGCCGCTTCGCCCCGGTAGTCGCGCGCCCACTCGTAGCGGACCGGCAGGCCGAACACGTCGGTTTCGCCCGTGGTCTCGCCATACAGCGCGAACTCGCGGACCGCGGCGGAGCCGCGGCCGTGCATCTCCGCCTTCAGCCCGGCATGCGCCACGACGAGCTTGCCGCCGTCCAGCCAGTAGTGGCTGCGCAGCCCGTCCAGGAACGTCCGGGCCTCGGTGGTGAACGGCGCCCGCACGGGGTCCGGCAGCGCCTCCAACTGCGCCAGCGTCTCCGCCAGCCCATGCGTCACGGCCACGTCGCGGCCGGACAGCTTGCGGTGCAGCTTGTGGTCGTGGTTGCCCTGCACCGCCAACGCGGTGCCGGCCGCCACCATGTCCATCACCAGCCGCAGCACGCCCGGGCTGTCCGGCCCGCGGTCCACGAGGTCGCCTAGGAAGATGGCACGCCGCCCATCCGGGTGGCGCCAAGCGCCGCCGCCCGGCGCGTAGCCGAGCTGGTTCAGCAGTTGCATCAGCTCACCGAAGCAGCCATGCACGTCGCCGATGATGTCGAACGGCCCGGCCTCGCCCCGGCGGTCGGTGAACAGCGGCTCACGGACCACCTCGGCCTCCGTGATCACCTCCACCGAGCCGAGCGTGTGGACGACGCGGAAGCCCTCCCGCGCCAGGCCGCGCAGCGAGCGGCGCAGCAGTTGAACATGGCTGCGCACCACATGGGCGCCGAAGGTCCGGTCCGGACGCGCCCGGTTGCGCTCCAGGCAGACCGCCTCCGGCACGTCCAGGGCAAAGACCGCGGGGAGCGCGTGGAAGCGCCGCGCCAGCTCGACGGCGTGCTTGCGGTCCTCCGGGCGCAGGTTGGTCGCGTCGATCACGGTCAAGCGCCGGGCCGCGAGGCGCTTCGTGGCGATGTAGTAGAGCACGTCGAAGGCATCAGCCGTGGCGGACTGGTCGCTCTCGTCGTCGGCCACTAGGCCCCGGCAGCGGTCGGAGGACAGGACCTCGGTGGGCCGGAAGTGCCGCGCCGCGAAGGTGGACTTGCCGGAACCGGACGCGCCCATCAGCAGCACCAGCGCGAAGTCGGGGATGCTCAGCCGCATCGGAACACCGCCATCTGCGTGGGGCAGCCAAACTCCGGGTGGGGATCGCCGATGCCGGACAGCTCGGCGCGGTAGCCGAACGTGGCCGCGACCTCGGCCGTCCAGGCGCTGAACTCGGCGCGGTCCCACTCGAAGCGGTGGTCGCGATGCCGCAAGGCCCCGCCTGCCAAGGCCGGGACCATTGCGTTCCAGTCGCGGTTCGGGGTGGTGAGCACGACGGTGCCGGGCCGGGCGTGGCTGAACACGGCCTGGGTCAAGGCCGGCAGGCGCGCGGGATCGACGTGCTCCACGACCTCCACCAGGGCAGCGGCATCGCAGCCGGACAGGCGGCGGTCCCGGTAGGTCAATGCCGATTGCAGCAGGGTCAGGCGCTCGCGTTGCCGGTCGGGCAGGCGGTCGAGGTTGAGCCGCTCGCGCGCCACGTCCAGCGCCTGCATCGAGATGTCGGCGCCGACGACGCGGCTGAAGCGGCTGTCGCCCAACAGCAGGCGCAGCAGCCGCCCCTCGCCGCAGCCCAGGTCGAGCACGCTCGCGGCGCCGCACTCCTGCAGGACGCGCAACACGGCTTGGTGCCGGAGGTCGCTGAGGCTGGCCGGCTCCTCGACCTGTGCCGCCGGGTCGGGGTCGCTGTCCGGCCGCGGCGCTTCCGCATCCAGGGCGGCCAGGCGGTCGAGCGCCTGCCGCGCCAGCCGTGGCCCGCGCCGCAGGTAGCGCCGGGCGA
>CALMAB010000613.1:0-676 GCA_937858325.1 uncultured Acetobacteraceae bacterium | reverse complement strand
CGGTTTGGTGCCGGAGGTCGTTGAGGCTGGGCGGTTCTTCGGCCTGGTGTGGCGCCCGGTCGGGTCCGGCGTCCGACAGGGGCGCCTCCGCGTCCAGAGCGGCCAAGCGGTCGAGCGCCTGCCGGGCCAGGCGCGGCCCGCGCCGCAGGTAACGCCGGGCGATGAACTCGCGGTCCGGGTGACCAGGGAGCCAGCCTTCGCCGTGGCGGAGCAGCTTGTCGATCTCGTCTTCCGACACCCAGTAGTGCTTGTCGTCGTCCAGCACGGGCACGAGCACGTAGAGGTGCGACAGCAGCGCCTGCAGCCGGATAGTGGCCGAGAGCGTCAGCATCCACAGCACGGGGGCGGTGCCGTCCGGGTTGGGAACCGGCTCGGCCGCGATGGCGTAGCCGAGCGGGCGGAACAGGCGCTCGATGACGGGTAGGCCACCGCGGACGTGGACGGGGCCGACGGTGGCGCTGAAGGGGAGAGCCGATACGGCCAGGTCGGGCCTGGCGCTGCGGCCGCCCAGCGCCGAGCTGAGCACCTTGCCGACGGCGACGCTCAGAAAGGACGACGCCACGTAGGGCCGGTCGTTCACATATTGCGCCAGCGGACCCGCTGCGCCGTCGCCTCCCGGCCCCGCCGGACGACCGCGCACCAGGGCGACCGGGTCGACGTCGAGGATCAGCGCTGC
>CALMAB010000612.1 GCA_937858325.1 uncultured Acetobacteraceae bacterium | reverse complement strand
CCGCGTTGTCCCGCGCGTCGCCGCCGCGCAGGTCGTCCAGCGTCGCCCGCGCGATGCCGACCTGCTCCGGCGTCACCTCGAACTGCCGGATTTCGCCGTCGCACAGTTCGGCCACCGAAGAGCGGGTCGTCGTAGTCAGCTCGTCCAGCCCGTCATGGCCGTGCACGATCCAGGCCCGCTCGCTGCCGAGCACGCGCAGCACCTCGGCAAACGGCTGGAGCCATTGCGGCGCGAACACACCGAGCAACTGGCGCCGGGTCCCCGCGGGGTTGGACAGCGGCCCCAGGAGATTGAAGATCGTGCGGGTGCCCAGCTCGCGCCGGCTCGGCCCGGCGTGGCGCGTGGCGCCATGGTGCTGCGGCGCGAACAGGAAGGCCACGCCCGCCTCCTCGAACGCCCGGCCCACCGCATCCGGCGCCGCATCGACGTTGACGCCCAAGGCTTCCAGCACGTCAGCCGCACCCGACTTCGACGACAGCGCCCGGTTGCCGTGCTTGGCCACCGGCACCCCGCACCCGGCGGCGACGAACGCCACCGCCGTCGAGATGTTCAGCGTCTGCGCCCCGTCGCCGCCGGTGCCGCAGGTGTCGATGGCGCCCTCCGGCGCGCGGACCCGCACCATGCGGCTCCGCATCGCCCGGGTGGCGCCCACGATCTCCTCGGTCGTCTCGCCCCGCACGCGCATCGCCATCAACAGGCCGCCAATCTGGGACGGCGTGGCCGCCCCCTCCATGATCGCGTCGAACGCCGCCTCGGTCTGCTCCGCGGTCAGCCGCGCGCCGCCGGCGAGCAAAGCCAGGGTGGGACGGAGCGCGTCGCTCATGCCGCCCCCCGCTCCGATACCAGGTCGAGGAAGTTGCGCAGCAGCGCGTGCCCCGCCTTGGTCTCGATGCTTTCAGGGTGGAACTGCACGCCGTGCACGGGCAGGCTCTTGTGGCGCAGCCCCATGATGAGGCCGTCCTCCGTCCACGCGTTGACGTGCAGCACGTCCGGCAGGCTGTTCCGGTCCACGATCAGGCTGTGGTAGCGGGTCGCCGGGAATGGGTTGGGCAGCCCGGCGAACAGGCCGGTGTCGTCGTGGTGGATCAGGCTGATCTTGCCGTGCATCGGCGCCGGGGCGCGCACCACCGTGCCGCCATATGCCTGGCCGATGGCCTGGTGGCCCAGGCAAACGCCGAACACCGGGCAAACCGATGCCGCCGCCTCGATCAGGGCGAGCGAGATGCCGGCCCGGTCCGGGTCGCACGGCCCGGGCGAGATCACCACGGCGTCAAGGCCGAGCGCCAACGCTTCCGCCGGTGTGAGCGCGTCGTTGCGGATCACCTTGACCTCGGCGCCCAGTTCGCCAAGCCTGTGGTACAAGTTGAACGTGAAGCTGTCGTAGTTGTCCAAAAGAAACAGCCGCCGCGTCGCGGCGGGTCCGGCCGTGCGCCGTTCGGCCGCCGGTTGCGCGTCGAGCCTGGCGCTGGTCAGCGGCCGGTCGGCCAGCAGGCCCTCGGATGCGGCGCTCATTCTGCGGCCTCCGCCAGGTAGCTCATCCCGCGGTTGAACGACGATAGGTTGCCCGCCTTGTTCTCCAGCACGCGCTTGAGGCTCATGCTTTCCGCGCCGTAGTCCTCGATCTGCAGCTTGCCGTGCAGCGGCACCACACCCTTCTCGAAGAACACGATGCGGTGCGCGATGAAGCCGCGGGCCTTCGGGTTGCTGAAGGCGTAGTCGCACGGCATCAAGACCAGTAAACTCCGCTGCGTCCAGTTCGCGCGGTGGTAACGGTGCTCGAACTCCAGGATCGCGTATTTCCCGAGGTCGTGCTTGGTGATCGTGGCCTCGAACTTCTGGCCGTACTCGTCCGTGAATTGGCCGCGGGTCGCGTCCGCCTCGCCATCAGGCTTGAGGAAGTAGCCCCACTCGCCGAGGTTGCGGACGTCGCCGAGGTACTCGGTGGCAAACGCGGGCGGCGCATCGACGTAAATCGCGCTGGTCTGGATTTCGAACCGGCCCTGCACGGCCCGGTCATGGCCCGCCCGGCGCTCCAGCGCGCCTTTCAGAGAGCGGATTTCGGCCGTGTGTACCCAGTGGATGCCCTGCATCAGCATCGTCGTGCGGCGCTCCGGGCCGATGAAGCTGAGCCAATGGAAGTAAACGCCGGGCTCGTCGGACCCCAGGTAGCTCGACGGGAACAGCAGGGCCGGGTAGCACTGGAAGTACTCGCCGTACTTGTAGCCGCAGTGCCACTCGACGCCGCCGAAGCTCGGCGTCTCGACGGGGCGGGCATGGTAGAACAGGTCGTGCTGGTAGCCCGACGCCGTGCCGCGCCAGGTGTTGTCGTCCATCTGCTCGATCATGCGGCTGTAGAGCGTCCACTCATCCAGGTTGCGCAGGTCGCGGACGTAGTCGGACGCCGATTTCATGTCGGTCGCGATAAAGGTGGACGTGGCGAAGGTGTTGCTTTCCATGGCGATCTAGACTCCCTGCTCAGTTGGCGGCGATGACCGGGAAGCTCAGGCCTTCCTGCCGCTCGGCCGCCCTTGCCACGCGCAGGCCCTCGTTGCGCCCCCTGGTCGGCGCGACCTGGTCCGCATCGATCAGCACGTCGAGGATGAACGGTCCCGGGGCGGCCAACGCCCGCGCCAATCCGGCCTCCAACCCGTCCTCGCTGTCCACGCGCAAGCCCTCGGCACCCATGGCGCGGGCCAGCATGGCGAAATCGGTGGGCGGGAAGCTGGCGTCGGCGCAGCCCGCCATGTCCAGCGCGGCCATGCCCTGGTAGCACATGTTGTAACGGCCGTCGTTGAGGATGACCCAGACCACCGGCAGCCCCTGCTTGGCCGCGGTGTTGACCTCCATGTTCATCAGCATCGCGCCGTCGCCGACGATGGCCACCGCCTTGCCGCCGCGGCCCAGCGCCGCGCCCAGCACGCCCGTCGCCGCGTGCCCCATCGAGCCGACATTGGTGCTGACGCGGTAACGCCCCGGCTGCGCGAAGCGCAGGTAATGCGTCGCCCAGGTGAAGGAGTTGCCGGACTCCGCCAGCACCACGGCGTCCGAGCCGTCCACGACCACGCGCTGGAGCGCCGACATCAGCGCGCTCGGGCGAACCAGGCCCGCGCCGCCCGGTTCCGGGTGGCTGGGG
>CALMAB010000611.1 GCA_937858325.1 uncultured Acetobacteraceae bacterium | reverse complement strand
ATGTGTTCGGGTCGGTCGGCAACTACCTGGCTAAGAACGGCTGGCGCCGGCCAGCACGGCCGCCGCCACGCCGCTCGGTCCGATGGACACTGCGGCCAAATACGCGCTGATCCTCGATTTCAACACTGGCGCGACGTTGCTGGACAAGGAGGGCGACGTGCCGATGCCGCCCTCCTCCATGACCAAGCTGATGACCGCGTACATCATATACGGGATGCTGAAAGCGGGCCGCCTGACGCTCGACCAGGAACTGCCGGTCAGCGAGCGCGCTTGGCGCATGCAGGGGTCCAAGATGTTCGTGCCGTTGGGCGGGACGGTAAGGGTCGAGGATCTGATCCGCGGGGTCATCGTGCAATCCGGCAACGACGCCTGCATCGTGCTGGCGGAAGCGGTGGCCGGGTCGGAGGAGGGCTTTGCCGAGCAGATGAACGTCAAGGCCAAGGAGCTTGGCCTGACCGCATCATACTTCCGGAACAGCACGGGGTGGCCCGACCCGCAGCAGCGCATGTCCTGTCGCGACATCGCGGTGCTGGCGCGGTGCTTGATCACGGACTTCCCGGAGTACTACAAGTACGACAACGAGAAGTCGTTCAAGTACAACAACATCGAGCAGCAGAACCGCAACCCGCTCGTGCAGAAGGGCACTGCGGATGGCTTGAAGACCGGCCACACCGAGGAGGGCGGCTATGGCCTGGTCGCCAGCAGCGCGCGGGCCGGGCGGCGGGTGATCGTCGTGGTGAACGGCCTCACCTCGATGCATCAGCGGGCCGAAGAAAGCGAGCGGCTGCTGGAGTGGAGCTTCCGGGAGTTTGAGAACGTGACGCTCTTCACCGCGGGCGACACGGTTGAGCAGGCGAAGGTTTGGCTCGGCGCGCGACCGACCGTGCCGTTGGTGGGCGGCCAGGACCTGGTGCTGACCATGCCCCGGCAGTGGCGGCGCAATGCCAAGATTGAAGTCGAATACAGCAATCCGATCCCGGCGCCGGTCAGCCGTGGCGACGTGCTGGGCAAGCTCACTGTCTCCGGCCAGGGAGTGCCGGCGATGAACGTGCCGCTGCTGGCCGGCGCCGACGTGCCTCGGCTTTGGCTGCCGGGGCGGGCGGCCGCAGTCATGGTCCGCTACGTCACAGGCTCCTGACGCTTCAGTGTTCATCACGTTCGAGGGCGGGGAAGGGGCCGGAAAATCTACCCAAGCGCGCCTCCTGGCCGAATCGATGACGGCGGCCGGCAGCACGGTGCTGCGCACGCGCGAGCCGGGCGGCGCGCCGGGCGCGGAGGTTTTGCGCGGCCTGCTGCTGTCGCGTGAGCACGATTGGTCGCCGCCGGCCGAGGTTTACCTCCACTTCGCGGCTAGGGCCGAGCATGTGGCGAGAACCATCCAGCCCGCTCTGGCCCGGGGCGCCATCGTGATCAGCGACCGATTTGCCGACTCGACCATGGCCTACCAGGGCTACGGCCTCGGGGCCGACCGCAACCTGATCGCTGCGTTGAGCCGTCTGTTGCCAGTGCGGCCCGATCTCACCGTCGTGCTGGAAGTGTCCCCGGCCGTTGCGGCCGACCGGATGGCAGGCCGCCGCCAGGCGCTTGATCGTTACGAGGCGATGGGACCGGCGTTCCACGCGCGGGTTGCGGAGGGCTTTGCCGCCATTGTGGCTGCGGAGCCAGACCGTTGCGCCGTGGTCTCGGCCGATGGCGGGATGAACGACGTGCACCGTGCCGTGCTCGCCGTCATCGCCAGCCGTCGGCCCAGCCCGGCATGACCGCGCCGATGCCGCGCGAGAACCCGTTCCTGCTGGGCCATGCCGCCGCGGAGGCGGTGATCGAGGATGCGGTCCGGGCTGGCCGCATCCACCATGCCTGGTTGCTGACCGGGCCGGAGGGTGTCGGCAAGGCAACCCTGGCCTACCGCTTCGCCCGGCGTTTGCTGGCCGGCCCGCAGGCCGCCGCCGGCGCGAACGACCCGGCATCCCCGGTGTTTCGCCGCGTCGCGGCGGGCACCCATGCTGACCTGCTGACCGTTGAGCGCGAGTGGGACGACAAGCGCAGGCGCCTGCGCTCGGAGATCGTGGTGGACAGCGCCCGCGACGTCGCAGACTTCCTGCGCCTAACCCCGGCGGAGGGCGGCTGGCGCATCGTGGTGGTGGACGGGGCTGAGCACCTGAACCGCAACGCCGCCAACGCGCTGCTCAAGGTGCTGGAAGAGCCGCCGCCACGCGCCGTGCTGCTGCTGATTTGTGCATCGCCGGGCCGGCTGCTGCCGACGATCCGCAGCCGGTGCCGGCGGCTACGGCTGGGCGAGCTCGGGTTGGCGGACATGGAGCGCGTGCTGACCCAATGCCTCCCGGACATGGACCGGGCGGAACGCGCCGCGCTGGCTGCCTTGTCGGGCGCGCCGGGCCGAGCCTTGGCGTTGGCCGAGGAGCAGGGAGTCGAAATCGCCGCCCTAGTGGCCGACGTGCTGCGGGCGGCCCCGAACCTCCCGCTGTTGCGCACCTACGAGGTCGCGGACAAGCTGGCGCGGAGCGACGCCGGGTTCGCGGCCTTCATGGACCTGCTGCGCGATGCGATCAGCGCTGCGGTCCGCAACGCCGCGCGGGGCCACGCCGATGTCGGCCAACAACGGCTGGCGGGCTTGCGGCCCCTAGCCGAATGGGGTGATTTGTGGCACGCGCTGACAAGGCTGCAGGATGATACCGAGCGGTTCAACTTGGACAAGCGGCATGCGATCGTCTCGAGCCTGGATTTGCTGAATAGCCCATGACCAAGCGGTTCTACGTCACGACACCGATCTACTACGTCAATGGCGCGCCGCATGTCGGCCACGCCTACACATCGGTTGCTGCCGACGTGCTGGCCCGGTGGAAGCGGCTGGACGGCCATGAGGTGTTTTTCCTGACCGGCACCGATGAGCATGGTCAGAAGGTTGAGAAGGCGGCGCACGACGCGGGCGTGGCACCCCAGGAGTTTGCCGACCGTATTGCTTTGAAGTTCCAGGACTTGTCCGCGTTGATGGGATTATCCAACGACGATTTCATCCGCACCACGGAAGAGCGCCACAAGCACGCCTGTCAGGACCTCTGGCGCCGTCTTCGCGCATCGGGCGACATCTACTTGGGCCATTATGAAGGCTATTACGCCGTTCGCGATGAGGCGTTCTACAACGCGAGCGAACTGGTCACCCGGCCCGACGGCAACCGCGTCGCACCGACAGGCGCGCCCGTCGAGTGGGTGAGGGAGCCTTCGTACTTCTTCCGCCTGTCGGCTTGGCAGGACCGCCTGCTCGCACTGTATGAAAACGAGCCGGATTTTGTGTCGCCGGCCGGCCGTCGCAGCGAGGTGGTGAGCTTTGTCCGGGGAGGGCTTGAAGACCTTTCGGTGAGTCGCACCAGCTTCACTTGGGGTGTGCCGGTGCCGGACGACCCGGGCCACGTCATGTATGTATGGGTCGATGCACTGACCAACTATCTGTCCGCGGTGGGCTTTCCGGACGTGAGCGATCCACGCTGGCCGTTTTGGCCAGCTGACGTGCATATGGTTGGCAAGGATATCATTCGCTTCCACGCGGTTTATTGGCCGGCGTTCCTGATGGCGGCCGGTCTGCCGGTGCCGCGACGCGTGTTCTCCCACGGCTGGTGGACGGCGGCGGGCGAGAAGATGAGCAAGTCGCTGGGCAACGCCGTCGATGCCGCCCGGCTGGTGGACACGTTCGGTCTCGATCCCGTGCGCTACTTCCTGTTGCGTGAGGTGCCGTTCGGCAACGATGGGGATTACAGCGACGCCGCGCTGATCCGCCGGCTGAACGTGGAACTCGCGAACGACCTCGGCAACCTGGCGCAGCGTACGCTGTCCCAGGTCGCCAAGAACTGCGGCGGCTTGCTGCCGGAGTTGGGCGCTGCGACCGTCCAGGACACGGCGCTTCTGGTTGCGGCGCAGGCGTTGCCTGATGCCGTGCGGGACCGCCTGGACCGCCTCGCGTTCAACGACGCGCTGGAGGATGCGTGGAAGGTCATCCGGGCGGCTAACGCCTATATCGACCATCAAGCGCCGTGGGTGCTGCGCAAGACGGATGCGGCCCGCATGGCAAGCGTGTTGCGCGTGTTGGTCGAGGTGATCCGTTGCGTGGCTACGGTTCTGCAGCCCTTCATGCCGGGCAGCATGGCCGCGATGCTCGATCAGGTTGGCGCGCCTCCGGACGCGCGCGGCCTTGCGGACCTTGCAGCGCCGTTGCCGTCGGGCACGGCGTTGCCGGCGCCGAAAGGCGTGTTCCCGCGTTACGTCGAAACGGCCGGGTAGGGCGCCGATCTTGATCGACTCCCATTGCCACCTGGACATGCTTAACCCGGCCGAACTGGACGCCGTGCTGCAGCGGGCCGCGGATGCCGGGGTGGGCGAGATGATCACTATCGGCACACGGCTGAACGAGCGCGCACCGCTGGTCGCGTTGGCGCAGCGTCCTGGCGTGTGGTGTACCATTGGCGTTCATCCGCACAATGCCGGCGACGGACCGGTGGCCGATGCAGCCACGATCGCGAGCCTAGCCGACGATCCGCGGGTGGTCGGCATCGGCGAGTCCGGGCTTGACTATTTCTACGACAAGGCGCCGCGCGACATGCAGCAAGCGAGCTTCCGGCAGCACATCCGCGCCGCGCGCCTGGCCGGGCTTCCTTTGGTGATCCATGCCCGCGATGCCGACCAGGACATCGCAGCAATCCTGCATGAGGAGTGGGATGCTGGCGGCCCGTTCCGGCTCGTCCTGCACTGCTTCAGCTCCGGCCGCGCCTTGGCGGAGGATGCTCTCAAGCTGGGCGGATATGTCAGCTTTTCCGGGATCCTGACGTTTCCGAAATCCACTGCTTTGCGCGACATCGCCCGTGACGTTCCGGCGGACCGACTGCTGGTGGAAACCGATGCGCCCTACCTGGCGCCCGTGCCTTTTCGCGGCAAACGCAACGAACCCGGCTATGTCGTCGAGACGGCGCGCGTGCTCGCGAGCTTGCGCGGGATGCCGCTCGCGGCAATGGACGAATTGACAACGCACAACGTTCGCGCTTTGTTCAAGCGTATGGCCTAGCGATGCCGCGTGTGACCATCCTTGGCTGCGGCGGGTCAGCAGGCGTGCCGCAATTGGGCGGGGACGACGGCTGTGGCGATTGGGGCGCCTGCGACCCGAACGAGCCGCGCAATCGCCGCACCCGCTCCAGCATCGTCATCGAGAGCGATGCGGGCGAGCGACTGCTGGTGGACACGTCGCCCGACATGCGAGGCCAGTTGCTGGCCTGCGGGATACCGCGGGTGGATGCGATCCTGTTCACACATGCTCATGCAGACCACGTGCTCGGCATAGACGACGTTCGGATTCTCAACCGGATCGTGAACCGGCCCATTGATGCGTTCGCCACGGCGCGGACCTTGGCGGAGCTGAACAAGCGCTTTGATTACGCGTTCCAGCCCTGGAACCAGCCGTATTTCTTTCGGCCGGTGCTTGCGCCGCGCGTGGTCGAGCCGGGGCAGACGGTCGAGGCTGCGGGCCTGCAGGTGCGGTTGTTCGAGCAGGACCACGGATTCATGCCGACGCTCGGCCTGCGCATCGGCGGGTTTGGGTACTCGACCGATGTGGCCATTTTGGACGAGACCGCGTTCGCGGCGTTGGCCGGTGTGGACACCTGGCTCGTGGATTGTTTCCAGCGCCAGCCGCATAAGACCCACGCGAACTTGGAGCAGGTATTTCATTGGGTCGAGCGTCTGCGTCCGCGTCGGGTGGTGCTGACGCACATGGGCTATGACATCGATTGGGCGTGGATGAAGCGGAATCTGCCGGCGCACATCGAGCCGGCCTATGACGGGTTGCTGCTGGAAATTTCCGCTTCCGAGCAGGATCACTCTGCATGTACCTAGGGGTCTTTGCGACTGAGCCTTAAATTCCGCAAGCAAGACGTAGATGACATGTCACCCACAGCGGGTCTGTGTCTTTCCCTGCTTAAGCTCCCGGACTATCGCGAGTCGTGAATAGGGGCGTGGAAAAGTGCGTTATTGGTTGTGACGCCGCGTTAAGCGGCTATTTGTCGCGGCGTTGCAGCCGCAGGTGCGCCCATCTCAGCCAGTCAGTGGTGATTTGATCATTTCGGTATAGCGCCATGAGTTCCTGCATGTGCGCGTTGATGTAGGCGCCGGTCGTCAGCATGAGATCGACTTGGTCGCCGCTCACGGTGGCGTGCACGAAGCTCAGCAGGCCAACCGCCCCTGCGACCTCGATGATCGGGTGAAGGGCGCGCATGAAGGCGTGGGTGCCGTTCCTCGCCGTCTCATAGCGGCCCGACAGCACATCAAAAGCGGCCTCAGGCGCCGCGGGAATGCCATGCACGAGAGCATCCACGAGTAGACGCGCCTTGTCCGCCAGGAGATGCGGCGTCTTCACCATCGACGTGAGGACCGACTGCACTCGCGTCGGCAACTCCGGGTCGTCCTGAGCGGCCGCGCGGGCCTGCGCGATGCGGGCTTGCATCTCCCTGGCTGCGGAGAAACCGAGGACGAACGCGGCATGTACCGCCATTAGCGTCTCGAACTGCGCCATGAGCGCAGGCTCAAGCTCTGGCGTCATGACGTTCGGACCGGCCCGGTTGAGCGCCCGGATATGCGCGCCGAGGCCCGTGCCGACCGCCCAGAAGCTGGTGATGTCGAGGTCATTGAGGTCGGGGGCCAGGAACTCCGCATAGGCGGCGAACTGATCCGCAAGCTCTTTGTGCGTGTTGCTGATCCGCGGCATTGATGCGGTGAGGCGGTCGACCAGTCGGCGCAGCTGCTGGTGCAGGCGCTGTAGTTCGGAATCTTCGCGCTCGGCCTCCGGCGACGACTGGGGCGCGATGTCGAAGCCGGTGCTGGTGGGTTTTAGGGGTGGGCCGGGGCTGGTTTGCTTGGGGATTGCAGGGGGCGGCGTGTCCGCGCGCAGGATCGACTCAAAGGCATTATGTGAATTGTCGACGACGCTTCCATCGACAATCTCAATCTTTTCAGAATGAAATCCAATGCCGGTGCTTTTCCCATATGTTGAGAGCAGAAGATCGATTGTTCCTTTACTAACCCGCTCTCTATCCAAGACTCGTTTGAGCAGTTTTTCGAACGCCCCTCTCGAAGGAATAGTGCCTTGCATCCAGGTATAAAGCGTCCGTTCGGTCACGCCAATCATTTGAGCATATTCAATAAACGAAAGCCCTAGCTCCACTTGCGCCTGTTCGAGAACAAAGGAAAACGGAGTCCTGTCCAGTGGGGGTAATTCGGTTTTGGGCTTGCTAAGTCTCGTTCGAATATTCGCTTCGAGCATGTCAATGTGATATCTGCTCTTGCTGCGGCCACGCCTGCTGGCACTACGGTAATAGCCGCCGACCAGATGACTGATATCCTCGCGATCGAACGGATCGGCTCTCCCCATATGGTGTATCAAGCTATCGAAGTCGCGCCGAGGCGGAACAGCGCCATCCCGCCAACTTTGCTACACAACGTCGCTTAGGCCGGTGAGATTGGCGAACTCCTGCCAGCTCAGCTGATGTTTCCTGCATAAATCGGCCAGCGCGCTGACGAAGGGCGAGGGCGGGTTATCCGATGGCAGCGTCGTGGCTCCGGCAAATGGGCCGCCAACCTCGCAGCATGTCCTGGGCCGGTAAAGAGGGAGTGTACGCCGCCGGTTATAGAGCTTGATGCTTAGTTTGTTCCTCGTGCTCCCTTTGGGGGTCTCTAAAATTCGGCTACATGGCAATCGTCACACGCCTACCAGCACCAGCGACTACCTAGTGGCGCCGACGCGGGCCATCCGCCTTGATAAGCTACGACCGTGCTCGCTCCGGTCAAAGGGTGGGTCCTCGCCATGCTCGCCGCCAAAAGGCGACTGCGCGTGGCTCCGGTCCTGGCTTCGCCACCTTTGACCTCCGCTGTGCGCGGCCGTGCTGCCGAAGGCAGGTCGGCTCCAAGAGGTGACCGCACGTCCAGTCTCACCAAGAGGTGGGTCTAGCGCTGAGCCCTGCTGCGAAGCTCAAGCAGCTCGGATACAGCCTGCTTGTGGCGTTGGCGCCATTCCTCTGCTTCGCCCAATGCCTTCTCGACGCGGTTCCTCAACAATCCAGCTTCTTTCCGGACCTCTTTGAGGTCAGCTTCGAGTCGGGCGACCTTGTTCCGCAAAGCGAGTTCGATGGTGGCAGCCCGGCCCGCCGAGCGCACGACGACCTCCTCCCCGTCCAGCATGACGGTCTGGCGCCTGGTCCGGGACCGGAGTTGGTTGATGGTATCCTTGAAGTTCTCATACAAATACTGACGGCTTACCTTGGCTTTTTGCGCGACCGTGTTGTATGCGATCGGCTCGCCAGCCGCCCGCATCGCGGATATTGTCTCCTCAACCTTCCTCCTGGCCAAGACACTGCGCTCCGTCGCCGACGCCGCCAGCCCGCTTGTATTTGCGTTCCGTGCCACTGTAGGTCCCCTTCGCCTTGATCGTGGCCAAGACAGTGTTGACGGTTTCCAGCGCGTTTGCGCTGCGCTGGGCGCGCTTGCGCCCAATCTCGGCACTTTTTGCACGCCCATCGGCTTCAAACGTGTCGGCTTCTGCACCAAGGCGCCGGACGGTACTGGTCAAGGCCTTTCTCTCACTCTCGAAGAACGAGATTTGCTCAACGTCGGCTCGAAAGAACACGCACTCGAAACACGCCCGGTTGTGCTCGCACCACTCGCCGATCTGTTGCGGCATGGAACAAAGACCTCCAGGGACATCGACCGTGAGGGACGCATCCTTGCGGACAGCCAACTCCGCGACTTTCTCGTCGATTTGGCCCTTGATATCGATATATCGTCCTGCGCCCTTCTCCAGCACCGCTTTCTTTTTCAGCCTGAGCCGTTGGTTCACATACACCATGCTCATGTCCGGACTGGCGTGGCCTAGTTCCATCTGGATCAGGGTTATGTCGTGCCCGAGAAGCGCCAGTTCCGTTCCGTAGAAGTGCCGCAGTGAGTGCCACCGAAACCGATGGACCTTGCCATCCTTTTCCACAACCCGGTTTTCGACGCACCATCTCGCGATCTCCTCGCGGGAGTGATCTGTGCCCAGGGGGATCTCGGCATCACCGTACCGAACGCCAAACAAGTACTTCGGCCGTTTTCCGAACTGGCTGACCGCTTCCTGCTTTTGAGCGTTGACCGCTTCAATGACCATCGCATGGGCTGCGTCGTCTACAAGCAACGGCTTAGTGTTCCACTTCTGGACTTTCCGCTGGAAGAAGGTGAGTAGGCAAAAACGGTCATCATCTGGATCAGGTTTGAGACAGTCCCAGTCAAGCTCATGCAGGTCACCCGCCCTCATGCCAGTGTAGCGTGAGATAATGAACAACCGCTTCAACAAAATGGGAAATGATCCGCTCTCGATACCTCCGAAGATTTGCTCAACCACCTCTTCTGGAATGGTTCGCTTCCTCATGTTTTCGTCGTAGCCACGTCCACCCGGCCACTCGCCATGAACTTTCCTGAGATTCCGCTTGTCGAATGTCAGTGAGGGCCAGCCGTCGGCCGACAAGTTGAGGCAGGCCCAGGAGAGCAGGTTGATTGAGTCGGAATACCAGTTCTTTCCGGCCAGTCCCTTCGAGTTTCCCCAGCTCAGAAAGGTGCTGCTGACAAACTCCTGGGTGATGTGACGCAGCTCCGGAACCGAATGCGTCTTGAACAAACAACATTCGAGGTAGCAGAACTGCGCGAGATGCGTCTCGGTCGTCGTCGGGCCGAGTTCTCGGTAGTCGATCCTGTCAAGCAAGTAGGCCCGCGCGGCAGCACGCAGCCATGGGAGCCGAAGCTTGTAGAAGTTCAGGGCATCTTCCCTGCGTCCGTTCGGGAATAACAGATCTTCGGGGAACACGTCCTCCTTGAGCAGGAAATCGCGTTGTCCAACTGGTTTTCCCCTCTCCCGGAGAAGGACGAGTGTGCGCAAAAGGTCGTTGGCGGGCATGCTGTTGACGCCGCCATAGGCCCGCTCCACCATCTCCAGATCACGTCTTCCTATCGCGATGTACCGTTGCTTCTGTTGCACGGTCGAGCGATTACCCGCTAAAAGCCACCTTTCCATGAGCAAGCGCAACCGCGTGCTGCCATTGCCCTCGCCCTGTTCGATCGGATGCCCGAAGGTGATGAGGCTGCTCGGCCACTCGCGGCGTCCCGATGTAGCCCAGTCGGTCACGAACGCGATGAGGTACACGCTCCTCACATACCAGTCATAGGTCCGGTTCACCGGTCTCGACAGGCGCCAGGCGAAGAACGCCTTGAGCTCGGTTTTGTAAGGTTCCGGAACGGCTGTGAAATCAAAACCCAGGTCGGCAAGGAAACCGGTGCGGTCGGCTGCGCCATCCAACATGAGCTTTCCCCGCGCCATGATCGACTCCCGCCGAGCCAGTGGCCAACTCGCCTTAGAATACAGGCCGGAGTCCGGACCGATGCCGAAAACATCGAGAAGGATGTCGAAGCCCCACCGGTCGCGTATGAGGAGCGCAGGCGAGACACGGTTGAGGAACCCTGTCAATGCGCCGACATAGGTGTCCTGCGGGGGAGGGGCCAGGACAACGGCTAGAGCCACTTGGCTTGCTCCTCCGTGACGATGCGGCGATTTGCTATGCCCAGATGCTCTTCAAGGTGTTTGTGGCCCTTGATCAGCATCTTCCTGTATTCAGAGTTGAACAAGTGCTTGTAGATGGCATTGGTAGTCTGGGGACTGCCATGCCCGAGCCGGTCTGCCACGTCCAGAAGGTTGTAACCCTGTGCAATGGCCTCACTTGCGTGAGTGTGGCGGAACCGATGCCAGGTGAACTCCACGCCGGAACGACGGATGAGAGCCCGCTGGATCTCGTAGACATTAGGCTCGGTCAGGCCGCGGCCGATCCGGCCTTTCCGGATGTTGCAAAACACGAAATCTGTCCCGGTCTCGAATGCGGGCAGGTAATCGTCCGAGGCAATGTAGTCCTCATACAGCCTCATGAGAAATCCCGGAACGGGAATTGGCCTGGCCCTTCCGCCTTTAGCGCGGGCTCCATTCTCAAGATGTCGGGGCGTCACCCAAACCACGTCCTCGTCGAGGCGCATGTCCTCGTGTAGAAGGCCACGCGCTTCCCCTATGCGCATACCGGTGACATACAAAAGGACAACCAGGAAGGCGTCGCGCCCCGTGGTCGCGGCCTCAACGATTTTAAGAACTTGGTCCGGCTTGAGTCGGAACTCGGCTGCGCGCTGCGCCGACCGCGCCTTTGCTGTCAAATCCGACCGCGCCTCCCTGGGTCGTTGCGCCTTGCGAGCCAGGACATGTTGAAGGAACGGCTTATATGCATCGATTGCCGGACCGCGCGAGCCCTTGTGGATTGATGCTAGGGCGTGGCGTCGCATATCGCCGAACTCGTAAAACGCCTTCACAGCAAAGAGAACTTGGTTATGCAGCGAGGCCGAAACGGTGCTGTGCTCTTTGCGCAACGTGACGATGTTCATAGCTTGACCAACGGTGTCGAACCTGCGGCCATTCCTGCCGATCAGAGTGATGAAGCGATCAAACATCATCGGCGTAAGATCAGCGAAGGTGCTGCCGGAGCTTGCGAGGAAGTTCCCGAGCCGTACGACCTGCCGGGCATAGTGCCGGACCGTGTTCGGGGCAAACCGCAGAGCTTCCAAGTGGAGGATGAACTCTCGTACCTCGTCTACCACGTCATCGCCGTCGTAAACGGTCCACGACGTTCGGCCATCGGGCATGAGAAGGCGCTGTAAATGCATCAGCTATCACCGTCGTTGACACCTTAAGGCAATAACGTCAACGACGCTAAGCCGCAACCCAGTCGGCTCCTTAGTTGACATGGATGACATAAAGAATCTTCATATGTGAAATTCCATAACATGCATTATCGGGCCGTCCTGCATGTTCAGGGATGTTGCGTGATCGAGGCCTGAGACCTCCTGAAAGTTGCAACGCCCCTTCCCACAAACTGCATGTTGGCGTGTTGCGGGATCTTGCCGCCATCGGCGGGTCGGCCCATTGTCGCGACCATGCCCCGTGTCCGCCCTGCTGCTCCTGGTCTACCACCTTCGCTGACAGGCAGCGTGCTTGTCAGCGCGGACACAGGGCGTCCGAGGTATTGGGCATCGGTCTGGCAGACGCTCCATGGCGCGGATCTGGCCGCAGGCACGCTCGATGCTCGGCTCATGCGGATCGAGCGGCTGTACGTGTCCGCGCAGGAGCAGTTCGGAGAGGACTGCCTGGACCGGCTGATCGCCAAGCGCGACTTCAATCATCTCGAAACGGCGCTGGAAAGTTACTTCGTGTCGCTCCGCAACCAAGCTCAAGTGGCCGCCGACGACCGCACGGAGAGTTGGATGGCGGCCATCGACTTCGTCCGGGACATCACCGATCGCTTGGTGAGAGGCGCAGGCGGCCACGAACTGGCCGAAGCCGAGGCTCATCTGCGCTACCTCGACCAGCTTCACAAGCAACTCCGTCCGTCCGCTCCGAAACGCAAGCGCCCTCTGGTGCGCGCGCTTCCCGCCGTTGTCGTGGAGGAGCTTTATACCCTGACCGATCCTGAATCGCCGGAGAACCCGTTCCGGACCGAGCAGGCAAGATGGCGAAACCATGCGCTGTTCCTGCTTTACCTCCACCAGGGCCTCCGGCGCGGCGAGGCCCTCATCCTTCCCGCCAACTCGATCCATGACGGGATCGACGGTCGCATCGGCGAGATCGTGCATTGGATGAACATCGAGCCGTGTGCCGACGTGGACCCGCGTTACGAGCGGCCCAGTCTCAAGACGGAGCTTTCCCAGCGTCAGATCCCGGTTGCGGAGGAGATTGCAACCATCGTCGACCACTTCGTCGACAATCATCGGGGCAAGCAGGACAGCGCCCACCTGTTCATGTCGAACCAGGGAAAGCCGCTCGCGGTCCGGACGGTGAACGCCATCTTTGAGGTTCTCTCCAACGCCCTGTCGGACGCTGCGAAAGCCGCTCTCCGTGCGGGAATGCACAGCGAGACCATCTCGCCTCACGATTTCCGGCACACCTGCGCCGTGTTCCGGCTCAGCGAGTTCATCGAATCCGGGATGGAGATGAACTTGGCCCTACAGGAGCTCAGGGCGTTCTTCGGCTGGTCGAAGTCATCGGACATGCCCCAGCACTATGCCCGCGCCTACTTCGAGGACCGGCTCAAGAAAGTGTGGCAGCGCAAGTTCGATGACCGCGTCGGCGTTCTGCGACAACTCAGGCAGCTCGAGCGTGAGGGCGGCGTGTTCCCGGAACCCGACGCAGGAATTCATGCGCGATGAGCACGGCAACGCCGCCCAGTCCCTCCCAAGACGCCCCTCTCCCGACCGCCTTCGACGGCGCGAGGACCATGATTGCCGCCCTGCCCCGGTTACCATCTCATCTGCGTTACCTGGACGAGTACGACGACAGCATCAGGACCATCGCCAACCCAGCATCGACGCAGCTGTGGTCAGCTCAGTCCGACACCAGGACTTTCAGGTTCGATCTCACTGTCGAAGATGACGCATCCGTCGAGAAACTGCTCAGGCAAGCCATCGCGTGGCAGATCACGGAGAACAGCGTCGTCACCGCTTATGAGATCTACCGTGGCCTTCGAAGGATCATGCTGGAACGGGGCACCGCATGGTTTCTGGCGGCACTTGAACGGCCTATCCACGAGTGGTTTGACGTGTGGGAGACCGAGGTCCGGGCGTCGGGCGATCCCGTCGTCGCGTATGCGGTCAAGGCGCTGCTCTACTTCTTCTGCGACATGGCACTCGGGACGTGGCAACAGGGCCACGCCGGATTTGTGCGAACGCTGCGGTGGCCGAAGACCAATTCGAAGAGTTACCAGGACGTGTTGTCCGGCGTGTCGATCCTGACCACGGTCGAGGAGGCGCTCATCATCGAACGGCTTGACGCGGTGAGCCGCCGAGTCGAGGCGGGCGAGCATCTTCCGGACCGTGAACTGCTGGAGCACTGCCTCCTGCGCCTCTCCTACGAGCACGGCCTCCGCCCGATACAGATGGGCCGCATCGACCTGGCCAACCTGCGAACCCACAAGGGCGGCGACGGGAGGTCCATCGTCCACTTCACCGCTTTCAGGGCCAAGAAACGGAACACGCGCGACAAGTTGCCGTTTGTCCGCAAGGTCAAGCGCGAATGGGCAGCCCCGTTCGCGGATTGGCAGCGCCGCCGCGCGGCCGAGCAAGCTGCTTCCGGTCGGAACCTGAACAGCTCCGACAAGGCGTTTCCCCTCCCGATTAAGGAGATCATCGCCACCATCGGGGACACGGTTGAGGCTGTGACCGGCACGCGCCGAACCGCGACCGACATGCGCCACAGCGTTGCCCAGAGGCTCGTGGACTCCGGGGCCTCCATCGAGGAGGTGGCGAACTTCCTTGGACACTCCCATTGGGAAACATCCCTGATCTACTTCGAGGCATCGGCCGCCCAAGGGCCGCTCATCAACAAGGCCCTGGCTGTCTCGCCCATCTACAGCCGGATCGTGGAAGTCGCGCGGAACGGGTATATTGGCCGGGACGCCCTGGCGGACAAACCAAGCGACAATCAGATCGGCGCGGTGCCGCACGGCATTCCAGTCAGCGGCATCGGCGCATGCAAGCTGGGCCAGAGCCTCTGCTCCCTGAACCCCGCCCTTTCCTGCTACACCTGCCGCCGGTTCATACCCATCGATGAGCCCGAGATCCATCGAGAGGTCCTGGCCGACTTCCGCGAAGTCGTCAGCTTCTTCCATGCCGAAAGCCGTGGCGAACGGCAGTCCCCGGCGTTCGTCCAGCTACGCATCATGCTGGATGCCGTGCAGAAGGTGATCCTTGATCTCGAGGCCGCCGTCCAGGGAGCCGTCCGGGCGTGAACGCCATTTTCACCGCGTTCATCGATGGCGCCCGCGGAATGGCCCTACGGCGTGGGTTGCCCTGGGATGTTCCCGTCGAGCCAGACGGCTCAGTGCCCTTGGACCAGGCGTGGGACGTCACTGCGATCACAGGTGCCGCGCCACCTCCCAGCTACAAGCTGTCCAACCTTGGAAGCGACGCCAGGACGCTCACGGTGCTCAACAAGCATCTCGCCGCCAATGGGCACGAGTGCTTGGCGCCTTTCACCTTGCCGGAGCATTGGCGCGATCTGGTGAAGGCCGTCGCGCTCCGGCAGGTGCTGGTCGAACGAAACACCGCAGCTCATGTCATTGGCCAAGTCGTGCGCCCCCTGCGGGTGCTCTCGACCTGCGTGCAAGCGAGTTCCGGGGCTGAACCGTGGAACCTCACCGCCGACGACGTTCGGTTCGCGCATGAGATGGCCAAGGCGGTCCAGCCATCAGGCGCGCTGGCGAACCACTTGGAGGGAGTCATCCGCGGTGTGCTGGACGCGCGCCATCTCTGCGACAACGGCCCCCTCGCGCATGTCCTGCCCATGCGGGAGCGGGGCACCTCCCCTGGTCCCCATCCTGTTCAACTCAGAGCGTCGCTCTACGAGCGGCGGTCAGAGGACAAGCTGCCCGGCAACGCCAAGTTGTGGATGCTCGTGGACATCGTGTTCACCCGCAGGCCGCTGACCTTCCTTGACAAGCTCAGGTTCGCCATTCTGCGCGTCCTGCTTCTGTGCGGGTTCCGGGTCAGCGAGGCGTGTTCCATACCCGCCGATTGGGAGCGGACGCAGCAGCACGTCGATTTGGAGGGACGTCCGGCCGGGCTGGTCGGCGGCGTGTCCTCGACCATGCTGATCCGGCATTTCGCGGGCAAGCAGCAAGGTGCCGACGAGGACTCGGCACTCCTGACCGAGACCTTCCAGCACGTCCCGGCCCAGTTCGAGGACATCCTCAGGGGAACCCTGGACGAGATTCGAGTTCTGACCGAACCGCTGCGACGTCGGCTCAAGGCGCAGGTCGAAGCGGGGCGGTCGTTTCCGGAGTTCCCGTTTGACGCGCTCATCCCCTTGCCCGACCTCTACACGCGCCTGACGGGCAATCCGGTCATCAAGAATGTCATTCTGGACGACGAGATCGCAGCTTACCTGAGGACCTTCAACGAGCGCGAAATGGACACGATCGCGGAGATGCAGGTTGGCACGGCGGCATTTCGGATGCCGGTCCATGGCTTCTGGAAACGGTGGGAGGACGAGGGTGGACCGCCTCTGCGCACGGCAGATGGTCGTGTCCGCAGCGACGGCAGGCGCGACCTCAACGAGTTGCACGCCCTTGTGGCCGACCTGGAACGGCATGTCGCATTGGAAATGAGAACCAAGCTCTCGGACACGCATCCCCTACCCCTGCTCGGCGGCGGCACCCTGCCCGCGTACGAGATGCTGTTCCTGATGCCCAAGCGGGCGGTCAGCGAAGGCAGGAATGGCGGAGCGTGTGACGTTGGCCGGTACTTCTCCGTTGGCCGCCTGACCTCCGACGACATCATAAGACAGCTTAGCGGCGTCGAGGATGGGCTGTTCGCCCGCTACGGCGAAACCGAGGCCGAGCGTGCCTACGCCCTGAACAGCCACGCTCTGCGCCATCTCCAGAACGGAGAACTGTTCCGTCTGGGGATCTCGGATGCGGCGATCACGAAGCGGTTCGATCGGAAAGGCGTGGTGCAGAGCCACGTCTATGATCATCGCAGCCTGGCTGAGGAACTGGAGGCCATGTCGTTGCCGCCAGAGGCCGACGTGTTGCCGGAGAAGGCCCGCATCGTGGCCAAGATGATCAAGGCAGGCCGCGGCAGGGGGGCTGTCGTGGATGAGTTCAAGCGCATCATGCGTGAACAGGGTGCCACGGTGGCCTACCAATTCCTTGCCGCCGAGGCGGACGGCTTCCACGTCACCCCTTACGGGTTCTGCGTGAACGGCTTTACCCAGGAGCCATGCCCAAAGCACTTGCAGTGCTTCAACGGCTGCTGTCACTTGGTGAGCACCGGGAACAAGCGGCACCAAGACAACCTGAAAACGTTGGCGCGCAGGACCGAGCAGGCCATCTACATCATCGAGGGCCGCAAGGGCGGCATCGGCCGCGACAATCAACTGGCGCACGCCCGAACTGTGTTTGAGAACATCGGAAAGATCCTGGGCACGCCTGCGGGTGAGGCACCGTTTCCGGACGGCCCGGACCTGTCCAAGCTCATGGAGCCCAGGACGGTCTTGGATGGATAAGCACCCCCTTCCTGCCCGCAAGGCCGCTTCCGCGGCGGCTCTTGACCGTGCCCTGCTCGTGACCCTGGAAGAGATGCTCGATGACGACGAGACCATCACCGCGCGGGCTGCTGTGCGCCGGATGGGGTCGGTCGAGGCCGCGTCCTCCCTGACGCGCGATCCCTGGCGGGCGGCCGTGCTGGCCGACCACCAAGCCGAGCAGGTGCGCATTCGCAGGCAGATCGAGAAGTCGGACAAGACGTCCAGGACCAACGTCACGGCGGCACTGGCGCGGGAGCAGGGGCGCGCCGCCGACCTCGAACGCAAGGTGGCTCTGCTCACTGCCTCGCACCTGGCCCTGATCCAGGCGGTCGGCGAGATGGGCGGCTTGCGGGCATGGGCCAGGTTCTTCGACGGCTATGACGGCGCGGTGCGGCAGCTGCGCGCCTTGGGCGCCATGCCTGATGCCGAGGTGATGCCCCTGCCCCCAACCGGGCCCGCTCCGCGAAGGAGACGGGAGGGCTGATGGCGGCCGGAACCGGCAAGAGCGGCCGTGAGGTCGCGGAGGAGAACGTGCAGGCGCTCGTAGCCGTGCTGTCCGGCTACGGTGACAGGCCACTGCCACGCTACAACGGGGAGCTCAACCGCTCCAAGCTCGCCGAGGAGTGCGGGTTCGACCGCAAGGTGTTCCAGACCAATCCGCGCTGCGCCCAGCTGGTCCGCGAGGCCGAGGAGGCGGATCGGACGCGGCACCTCGATCAACTCGCCCGTGCCGAGCTTGCCCATGAGGACAAGGCCAAGCTCGACGCAGACCGTGCCGCGCTGGAAGCGCAGAACCTGCGCCTCATGGTCGAGAACGCCTCGCTGCGGGCCGAGCTGGAGCGGTTCCGGCGTATGGAACGCTTGATGACCGAGACGGGGAAGCTTCCATCGTGAACTGGTCGCTGGCCCCGACCGAGCGCGTGCCGGGCCGTTCGCTCGCCGAAGGGGATGAGACCGACGAGATCGCCGCTACGTCGTTCCATCCCAGCCCAATCGGCGGCGGAATCCTGATCGGGCGAGGTGCGGATGGGCAACTCCGGCGGGTCGTGATCGCGACAGGGACGGCGGCGCGCGACCCGCAGCCGGGTGAGACATGGCGGGTGACGGGGCCGTCCAGGATCCATGCCGAGTTCGGCCCGCAGATCCACGCGCGGGTCTCCCTGCCTCTCTTGCCCTCGGGCCGGACCATCGTCCGGTATCTCGCGACCAACGCTCGTTTTCCCGGCGTGGGTTGGAAGACGGCGGATCGGCTGTGGTCGACACTGGGCGAGCGCCTCTATGACGTGGTGAGGTCGGGGGACGTCGACGCCATCGCTCGGGTCATCGGCGCCGAGCGCGCCATCTCGGTCGTGACGGGTTTCGGCTTGCTCGCTGACGAGGTGGAGGTTTTCCGTTGGCTCGATCGCTACGGCGTCAGCCCACGCACCGCGGCGGCCGCGGCTGGTCTTTGGGGCCGTGGCGCCATCCGGCGGATCGCTGACGATCCCTATGCGCTCGCCCTGCTGGAGCCATGGCGGTCGGTGGACGAACGCGCGTTCCGGCTGGGCGTCTCGCCCGACGACCGCAGGCGCCGCATGGCCGCGATCGACGAGGTGTTCTCCCGGCGTTGGAAGGCCGGACGGACAGCCGCGACCGAAGGGGAGCTGACGACGTACTGCTCGGGCGTTTTGGGTCCGCGCTGTGCGGTTTCCGCTTCGCAAGCCGTGTGTGATGCGGTCGAGGCCGGGCGCATCATCCGTGGTCCGGACGGCCTGCTCCAAGGGCGCGCCGCCTGGTTCATGGAGCGCGAGATCGAACGCATCCTCTGCGAGCGCCTGGCTCAACCGCGGACCAACGTAGTCCATCTGAACGTGGACGAGGCCGTCAGGACCTTTGAGGCGAGTAGTGGATACCCACTGTCCCCAGGGCAGCGCGAGGCAGTTCGGATGGCCGCGAGCAGCCCGATGTCTGTGCTGTGCGGTGGCGCGGGGACCGGCAAGACCACGGCCGTGCGCGCGGTACTGGCGGCTTCGGACCGTGCGCGCGACGCGCTGCCCGCGGTGGACCAGGCCCGGTTCGGTCAGCGCCAGGTGGCCCTCTCCGGGCGGGCTGCCAAACGCATCGCGGAGGCTACCGGGCGCCAGGCGAGCACGGTGTCGCGGTTCCTGCGCCGCCTTGAGGCCGGGGCGGACCCGATCCGCCGCGGGCTGCTCGTGGTCGACGAGGCGTCGATGATCGACATTCCGCTTCTCTACAGGATCCTGGTTGCCTTGCCCGCCGACGTCGACCTGCTGTTCGTCGGTGATCCGGGTCAGCTGCCGCCCATTGGGCCGGGGGCGCCGTTCCATCAACTCGTGAAGGCCGCCGCGGTCCCCAGGACGACGCTGGACATCGTGCATCGCCAGTCCGAACGCACCGGCATCCCCGCCGTGGCTGGCGAAATCCGCGCGGGCCGCCTGCCGGACCTGCCCCGGTTCGACCCCGGCCGTCCTCTCGCCCCAGGCGTTTTCCTTGTTCCTGCTGCCAGGGGAGGCGTGGGCGAGGCGGCGCTCGGGGTGTTCCGGGCCATGGTCGGGCGGCCTCCCGCCCTGGGCAGGGCCAATGCCTTGCACGATATGGACGTGCAGATCCTGTGTCCGCTCAAAAATGGTCCCGATGGATCCAAGGTGCTGAACGAGGCGGTGGAGCGGGAGTGGATGGCCCGCCAGGAGCCGGTGCCCGGCTGGGGATTGTCTGTCGGCAGCAAGGTCATGTGGTTGCACAACGATTATGGCAAGTCGCCCCTCCGTGGAGCGAACGGTGAGCAGCTGCTCGATCCGGTGAGCGGCGAGCCCATGTTCACCGGGTTCATCAACGGCGCGCTTGGGATGGTGTGTCGCCTTGCCGATGGCGGAGCCTGGCTTGAGTTCGACGACGGCGCTGCGGACCGCGTCCATGTGGCCGACCTGGAGCATCTTACCCGTGGCTGGGCCATCTCGGTCCACAAGGCCCAGGGCTCCGCATTCCGCCGGGTGATTGTCCCGGTGTCGCGCAGCCGCATCCTGGACCGCGCCCTCCTGTACACGGCGGTCACGCGTGGCGTGGAAACGGTTGTGCTGGTTGGCGATCCGGCTGAACTGCGTCGAACCGTGAAGGCGCCGCCTGGTGTCTCCCTGCGGCCCGAGACGTTGTCGTTGGATCTGCCTGCCCTGCCGTGACCCCCTTGCTGCTGAACCAGCTTCCTGTTCGACGCCCGCGGCGGCGAACACCTGTTGGCGCTTCCCGTCCCGACGGGTTCCCCGCGCCGCGCTTCCGGGCGGCGGGCAAGCCTGCGCAGCACCGCGTCAGCGGCGCCGAAGGCGGGCTTGAGGGCCGCCCGGAAGCGCGGCACCATTCTCTGCGGTGGGATGGACCGCGCCCTACTTTCGCTTGTGGACGCCGCGTTCTATGGGTCATTCGCCAGCGCAACACGGGGTGTTCAGACTGCCGTGCTGCTCGAGCGGATCGCGTTTAGCATGTTGCGGCCCGCGGCGGAAGTACGTGCATCAATCCTGCTACAACGCACCCGCAACAGCGTTGCCGAAGGAGAGACGGGAAGGGATGGCGAGAACGCTGCAAAGCATAGTCCTCATTCACTCACTCACCCAGCATAGACCGTCGAACCTGCACTCTTTCGGCTTGACGTTTCAGCCAGGTCGCCGGTTCAGTGAAACCGCAAAACCAACACCACCCCGAATACGATCAGCAACAGCCCGGCCATGTCTGCACTGCGCAGCGTCTCCTTCAGGTAAAACCGACTGAAAAGCAAGGTGAACACCATTTCCACCTGGCCCAGGGTCCGCACAAGGGCCACGGGCGCCAAGGCAAAGCTTGCGAACCAACATGCGGACCCTCCGGCGGAAAGCGCACCGACCCAAGCCGAACTGCGCCATGACGAAAACGCGGCGCGCAGGCCTGCCGGCTCGCGCCAAGCCATGTAGCCACCCTGCATGAACGTTTGCAGGACGTTGGTCACCACCAACGCGAACAATGCGCCCAGCACGGCATTCGAAGCGGCAAGCGCCACCGTCGCGGCCTTGATGCCGACGCCAGCCACGGCAAAGCCGGCGCCGGCGCCCAAGCCGCACAAGGCCGCCGGCTGCACCGTAGCGCGCAGCAGTTCTCCGACGTGCAAACCGCGTCCAGCCAATGACAAGGTCAACACACCGCAAGCGCCGACGGCGATGCCGAACCATGCCACTGGCGCCAGCGCCTCGCCCAGTAACAGCCATGACAGCAGCGCCGCCTGCACCGCGTCGGTCTTGGCGTAGGCCGTGCCGACAGCGAAGTTACGGTACCCAAACGCCATGATGAGCAAGGACGTACCGACAACCTGAGCAAATCCCGCTGCCGCACAGTCGAGAACGAAGACCAGGGTTGGAACCGGCAGCACGGCCCCGCTTGCCGCCCAGTAGGAGAGCAACAGCACCAGCCCGACCGGCACGGCATACAGATAGCGCACAAGCCCGGCCGTGCCGACCGAGAGATGGCCGCGCAGACGCTGCTGCAAGGCCGTGCGCCAGGTCTGGAACAGCGCCGCGGCCAGCGTGATCGGCACCCATGGCGGCATCGGCGTCCCATTCCTCCCCTCGTGGCGCGCAGCCCATCTTGCCTGCATTCTTCGCCCGGCGCACAAAGCCGTTGGCGCGTGGACAATGCGGCGACAACTTTGCTGCAGGCATGGCGTTCCGATTGGACAAGGAGCCAGAACCCATGCGACTGATCATTGCGATGCTCACTGTTTGCCCGCTGCCCGTCGTTGCCTGGGCACAAACGAATAAGCCCCCGGAAAAGGTCTGGACCGCGGCGCCCGTGCCGGGCAACCTGCCGACAAACCCGCCTCCCGCGGACCGGGCGGGCAACACGACCGGGGCGGATTCTTCGTCTCCGTTCAGCTCCCGGCCGCTGGGTGCCCAGTTGGACAGCAGGCCAACAGACATCACCCGCGACGGAGGTGGACCCGGCACCGACTCAGTGACGCCAGACCTTTCCCGCTGAGATATCCGATCAAGCGCCCTTGAACATAGGCGGGCGCTTCGCGAGGAAGGCCGCCCTGCCCTCAGCATGGTCGGCCGTCAGAAACAACGCCGATTGCGCGTCCCGCTCCCAATCCAGCGCCGCGTCCAGCCCGACAGCGAGGTGTTGCCTGGTCAGGGCAATCGGCAAGGGTGCGGCTCCATGAAACAGCGCGGCGCGGGCCAGGGCGGCTTGCAGCGCCGTGCCGGACGGGACGACGTGGTCCACCATGCCGATCGCGGCAGCCTGCCCGGCATCGGTCGGCTCGCCATAAAGCAGAACCTGCCGCGCCCGGCCTTGACCAATCCGCGCCGGCAAGGTGTGCAGCAAGCCAAGGTCGGCGACCAGGCCGATCTTGCCGAACCCCGCAGCAAACCGTGCATCTTCGGCAGCCACCACGGTGTCGCAGCACATCGCGACCGATAGCCCCGCGCCGACGCACCATCCCTCCACCGCCGCGATCACCGGCTTGCTACCTTTGATCAGCAACCGGACCAGCCGATGCGTCAGGCGAAATCGCTCCCGCCCTGCGGCGAGGTCGCCTACGTCCATGCCGCTGATGTCGCCCCCGGCGCTGAAGGTTGCCCCGGCGCCGGTAATGACGATGGCACGCAAAGCCCGGTCGGCCTCGATGACCTCCAGCGCGTCCACCAGGCGCTGGCGCATCGGCATGGCGAGCGCGTTGCGCCGCTCCGGATAGTCCAGCGTCAGGACGGCGGTGGCGCCCTCACGGGTTTCGCTCAGCATGAGCGACCGCGGGCGTCGGTCATCCGGCATCTCCGAGTTCGATCACCGCATCGGCGGCATAGGCCCCTTCCCCGGCCGGCATGGCGAACACCGGGTTGAGGTCAACCGAGCGGAGCCGCGGCCCGGCCTGGTGCGCGAACACCGACAAGCGGGACAGCATCGCCGAAAGGGCTGCGATGTCCGCTGGCGGCCGGCCGCGCGTGCCCAGCAGGACCGGGGCGGCCTGCAGCGAGCGCACCATTCCCTCCGCCACATCGGGGCCGAACGGGCAGCGGTGCAGGGCCACGTCGCGCAGCACCTCGACGAATATGCCGCCGAGGCCGACCATAGCGACGGGTCCGAACACCGGGTCACGCTGGATGCCCAGGATGCACTCGACCCCGCCGCGGAGTTGCTTGGCTACCAGGATACCCTCGATCCGAGCTGCAGGCGCTGCCGCCGTCGCCCGGTTGAGCAGCGTAGCGAAGCCGGCCCGCACGGACGCCGTGCCATGCACGTCAAGAAGCACGCCGCCGATCTCCGATTTGTGGAGGATATCGGGCGAGAGGATTTTGAGCACGACGGGGTAGCCCATCCGCTCGGCTGCTTCCGCGGCGGCATCGGGGGTGGCGCAGGCGGCCTCGGGCACGGCGGGAATGCCGGCCAGCGTGAGAATGCGCTTGGCGGCGGCCTCGGACGGGGTGGCGGGCGGCAGGTCCACGATGGGGACCGCCGGCGGCGGCAGGCCGGGGGCGCTCGCGAACGCTGCCCCGAACCGGCCCATGGCGTGGATGGCGACAGTGGCGCGGGTCGGGTCCTCGAACACCGTGAAACCGTCCGCCTCGTACTCGCGGATGCGCTCTGGCGGCGCCACGACCGACAGCACGAACAGCCGGTCCGGACGCCGGGCTTTGGAGGCGTTCATCTGCTCGCGCAGCCTTGGCGCGATGCTATCGGCCCCGCCGACCTGGGTGAAGAAGCCGAGCACCGAGGCGTAGCCGCCGTCCTCGATCATCGAGTCGGTGAAGCGGCCAATCAGGCTCATGTCGTTAAACGCCTGCGCGGTGCAGTCCACGGGGTTGCGGGGTGCGGCGAAGGGCACCATGGCCTTGAGCCGCGCCTGCGCATCCGGCGGCATCTCCGGCATCGGCAGGCCCAGCGCCTCGGCCGCGTCCGAGATCAGCACGCCGGCGCCGCCGCTGATGGTGATGACGCCCAGCGTGTTGCGGGCCGGGTAGATCCGCCGGGTCGCGGTGGTCGCGATGTCCAGCATTTCCTCCGTGGTGCGGGCGCGGACGACGCCGAACTCCGCCAGCACGGCGTTGGTCACGGCGTCGTTTCCGGCAATGGATGCGGTGTGCGACTGCGCGGCGTGCGCGCCGAGCGTGCTGGTACCCACCTTCATCATCACGACCGGCTTGCGGGCGGCCCGGGCGGCGGCGAGGGCGGCGAGGAAGCTGTCGGCCTCGCGGATGCCCTCGGCGTAGGCGGCGATCACGTCGGTGTCGGGGTCCTCGGCCAGCCAGCCGATCACGTCACCGACCGTCACGTCGCCCTCGTTGCCCGTGGTGACGCAGATTGGCGTGCCGATGTTGCGGTTGCGCGCGGTGGCGAACATGTGGGTGCCATAAGCGCCGCTTTGGCTGGCGATGCCGATGCGGCCGGGCGGCGGCCAGCCGTTCTCGAACGAGGAGGAGAAGATCGGATAGAATCCGATGTGCGCGTTGAACAGGCCGAGACAGTTGGGACCGAGCAGGCGCATACCGTGTCGCCCAGCCGCTGCGAGCATCTGGTCCTGCACCAGAGACCCCGCCTCGTTCATCTCTGCAAACCCGGCGGTGAACACGACAGCCGAACGCACGCCACGTGCGCCGAGGTCGTCCACCGCCTGCACCGCAAGCTCCGCAGGCACCGCGACGATGGCGGCATCCGGCACGCTGGGCAGGTCCGCGACGCTGGCGTAGGCCGGGAGCCCCTGCACCTCCGCACGGTTTGGGTTCACAGGAAAGATGGCGCCCGTGAACTTCTGCGACAGCATATAGGCAATCGGCCGGCCGCCGATGCGGGTGGGATCATTGCTGGCCCCGAGCACGGCGATGCTGCGAGGCCGCAGCATGGTGTCCAGGCTGGAGAACCGGCTGCTCAAAGCGCCGCTGCCGTGCCCAGCAACGCCGTGCATTGGCTGGACAGCGTGCCGCCGTTGCCATGCACGAGGGCGACGTCGAGGCCCGACACCTGTCGCTCACCGGCGTCGCCGCGCAACTGGGTCACGGCCTCCAGGATCAGGAACATGCCGTACATGCCGGGATGCACGCAGGACAGCCCGCCGCCGTTGGTGTTGACCGCGAGCCGCCCGCCGGGCGCGATGGCGCCGCCCTGGACGAACGGCCCTCCTTCCCCCTTGGCGCAGAAGCCGAGGTCTTCCAGGAACAGCAGCGTGTTGATCGTGAAGGCGTCATACAGCATGGCCAGCCGCACGTCGGACGGCAGGACGCCCGCCATGGCGTAGGCACGCGGCCCGCTGTCGGTGGCGGCGGTGATCGTGAGGTCCGGCATGCACATCACGGCCCGGTGCCAGCCAGCCCCGGCCGCGCCCAGCAGATACGCCGGCGGATGCTTGAGGTCGCGGGCGCGATCCGCCCGCACCAGCACGCAAGCGCCGCCGCCGTCCGTCACCAGGCAGCAATCAGCGGTGGCCAGCGGGTCGCTGACCATGCGGGCGCCCAGCACGTCATCAACCGAGAGCGGCCCGCGGGCAAAGGCGGCCGGGTTCAGGTTGGCCCATGCGCGGGCGGCAACCGCCACTTCTGCCAGCATGGCGCGGGTGGTGCCGAACTGGTGCATGTGCCGGCTGGCCGCCAAGGCGTAGGCGGTAATGGGATGGCGCGGCTTGTATGGCGCTTCATGCGCCTGCGGCTCGCTCATAGAAACCAGGCGGCCGCCCGCTGTGCGCTGGTTGCTGCCGTAGCAGATCAGCGCCGCGTCGCACAGCCCGGCGTCCAGCGCCAGCGCGGCGCTGAGCAGGTGCGCCTCGAAGCTTGATCCGCCGACGTTGGTGCCGTCAAAGTAGCGGGGCTGAATGCCAAGGTACTCGGCAACGGACAGCGTCGGGAAGGCGTGCGTGCTGGTCGCGGCGAAAATTCCGTCGATGTCGTGCAGCGCAAGCCCGGCGTCGGCAACGGCGGCCAACGCGGCCTCCGCCATCAGCTCGTTGGCGGTGCGGCCCGGCGCCTCGCCGCAGCCGGCAGAGCCGATGCCGACCACCGCCGCCCGGCCGCGAAGCGGGTGCGTCATGCCGCCTGCTCCGGGACGAAAACGACCAGCGGCGCGCCGTCCTGCTCGATGATGCGGGCAGAGACGCGGGTTCCGATGGGCACGGTCTCGATCCCGTCGATGCGGGTCATCATGCGCGGTCCCTCGTCGAGGTCCACCAGGGCGACGTTATAGGCCCCTTCCCGCGTGCGGTTCACCGTGATGGCGTAAACGGTGGCAAGGCCGCTGGCCGCCACCCATTCTAAATCCTGCTCCCCGGTGCCAGGGACAGCAACGCGCGGGTAGAAGACGTGGACGCCGGTGGCGCGGCTTCGCTGGATCATGAAGCGCCCATCCCGCAGGTGGGCGCGGTACTCGGACTCTGGCCCGGGGCCGGTCATAGCTGCACCGAGCCGCCACAGTGGCAGTTGGCTGCTTGACACGCTGGTGGCAGCAGCGCCGTCGAGGACGACGCGGAACGGCTCCGACCGAGACAGATCAGGGTCACGGATACGCCTCCCAATTGCTTGCCACGACCATGCCAGGTCTGAAGGGCGGCGTGTAGGCGTCGCGACCGAGTTCTGCGAAACTTGTTTGGCTTCAATAGGCGAAGTGCCCGCTCTGGGTCAGCCGAAACCGAGAAAGCCCGGTGCGTCGCGCAACGGCGCCGCGGCGGCAAGCGCCGCAATGTCGGGCACTGGGCGGGCTGTGCGATGATCGTCGGCCAGCAGGCGCTCCAGCGCCGCGGCGACTGCCAGCACTTGGGCATCGCCGCCGCGCCGTCCCACGATCTGCAAGCCGAACGGCATGCCGTTGCGGTCCAGCCCAACTGGCAGCGACGCCGCAGGGTGGCCCACAATCGACACGGCGTAGGCCAATGCGAGCCAATGGAAATACGTGCGGGTGGGCACGCCGTCGATGCTGGCGGGAAACAGTTCCGACCAAGGCCGTGGGCTGATGGTGACAGCGGGCGACAGGATGACGTCGTAACCCTCGAAGAATTCGACCCAGCGGTGATACAGCACCGTTTGGTGCTGCATCGCCCGCGCTACGTCGAGCGCGCTGAGCCGCAAGCCCGCCGCGACGTCCGCATGCACGTTGGGGCCAACCGCATCCGGCGTGTCGCGGACCCGGTCATGGTGGCTGGCCAGCGCCGCGGCAGCGCGCAACGCCTCGAATGCCTCGTTCGTGCCTTCGCAATCCGGCGATGCTTCCTCGCAACGGGCGAAGACATGGCGGAACAGCGCGACCTTCTCGGCGAACACCTCGGCGACGTGCCGCTCGGTCGGCGCAATGCCGAAATCAGGCGTAAGCGCCACGCGCAGTCCGGCCAGATCGACAGTGCCAGGCGTGGCAAAATCCGCGCTTTGTCGTACTGCCCGTCCGGCAACCGTGTAGGCCAGCGGGTCCCGTGCATCATCGGACGCCATGCATGACAGCAACAGGCACAGGTCCGGCACGGTGCGCGCCATCGGTCCCAGCACGGAAAGCGGGTTCCAGCCCAGCGCCCGTTTCTCGCTCGGCACCAAACCCGGCGTGGGGCGAAACCCGACGATGCCGCAGAACGCGGCCGGGTTGCGCAGCGAGCCGCCCATGTCGGACCCGGTGGCTAGCGGCACCATCCAGGTCGCCAGCGCCGACGCCGACCCGCCCGATGACCCGGCCGCGGAGCGCGTGGGATCAAACGGGTTGCCCGTCGCGCCGTACACGGCATTCCGCGTGTTGGCACCGGCGCCCCACTCCGGCGTATTGGTTTTGCCCAGCACGATCGCGCCCGACCACCGTACGGCCTGCACGGTCAATTCGTCCCGCTCGGGCACGTGGTCGCCGAACAACGTGCTGCCGTAAGTGGTGCGTAGGCCCGCCACGTCCTCCAAATCCTTCACGCCCAAGGGCAGGCCGTGCAGGGGACCCAGCGCGTCGCCACGCATCGTGGCGGCGTCGCAGGCTGCTGAGGCGGCACGGGCGCGGTCAAAGTCGGGAGCTACCAAGGCGTTCACCGCCGGGTCGATGGCGAGGATACGTGCAATGCAGCTTTCGGTCAGTTCGGCAGCGGATAGCCGCTTGCAACCGATCAGCCGTCGAGCCTCAACTGCATCAAGATCACAAGGCTCGTTCAAGGTTTGGCTTCCACCGGCATTCCAGCTCGAAACCTTCGCACAATGCAGGGAGCCTTGCACGCCATCCCAGCATCGTCCAGTGAGCGGCAGACCTGAGCGGTGCCGTTCGGGTCACTTGGACGCCGCTGCCAGGGTCCGCTTCGACGCAGCAGAGCGGCGAACAAGAGATTTTTGCCGCCCTGCCGGTCTCGATAATAGGCCGCCGGGTCGTGCCAAACCCGGCAACGGGCCGATCAGTTCAGGCCAAATTCCTGACGATACCGCCAGAAGCAGGCTGCACCGCATTCCAAGCGCATCAGCGCGCCCTCCGCGATGGCCGGCGCGAGTTCTGGATTGTCCGCCACCAGCGGGTGCAGCGCCTCGGCATTCCACGCCGCCGAGTGCTTCACATCCAACACGGAATGCAAGTCGAAATAGTGCCGGTCGCTGGCCGGCACGCCCAAACGCTTCAGGCCCTGCGCCACCAGCGCCGCGCGGCCCGGCGCCGTTTGCTCGATGACGCCCAATGCTCCCATGGATTGGAAAGCATACCGCCGGTTGGCTGCCAGCCCGGCCATCGTGTTGGCCAGCGCCAGGCTTTCCCACACTGTCGTTTCGACCTCGGGGGCCAGGCCCAGCCGGTGCGCCAGCGTTTCAAGCAATGGCCCATGCATACCCTTGGGATTGCCGCGCCCCATCTCATCCCAGTAATTTCGGGCAATTTCCAGCTTCGGCCGCTGCGGCATTCGCACCTGGGTCAGCGCCGCCAGGTCCTCGAACCCAGCTTCGCCGGCGACTTCCTGCGTCAGGAACCAGCACATCTCCTCCCGAGTGGCGGTCTCGGCCAGCCAAGGGAACAAGGAGTCGTTCTGCCCCGGCCCGGTGCGGTCCAGCTCTTCAAACCAAGCTACGAAGCCGTCGGGGTCACGGGGCGCCCGGGCCGCCCGTTCGGCAACTGCGGCGCGCCCTGCTTCAAGCCACACCCCTTCCTCGATCAGCAGCCTCGATTGCGCTTCAATGTCGCCTTGCCAATCCGGGCTGGGCAGCGCCGGAGCGAACCGGCGGTTGTTGAAGGCCGCCAGCCGGCGGTGCCAATGATCGTCGGCCGTAAGGGTAGGGTGCAGGCTGCCGTCAGGCATGTCGTTTCATTCCCATTTCTTGATTGTCAGGACCACGGCAGCGATTCGGTCGGCGGCCGCGTAAGCGCCGCCGTCCAACTCCTCGCCGAACACGTCGGGGTCGAGTTCCTCATACGTCCAACTCGCCCCGGACCCGCCTATTTGGGCAAGTGCGGCCATCTTAAAGGGGTCAGTCCCGTTCACGATGGCGGCACCAGTGTACAGCAGCAGCGTGCCGCCTGGCGACAGCCGCTCCAGCGCAGTGTTCAGGATCGCAAGCGACAGCCCGGCGCCGAGCGGTCCCCCGCCATGGCGGTAGGCCCGCGCTCCGGGATCAATAAGGTAGGGCGGGTTTGCGACGATCAAGTCGAACGACCCGGCAACATCGGAAAGCAAGTTGCTGTTCACCGCCGCGGCTTGCGCCCCAGCCAGCACCGCGTTGACCCGCGTCATGCGCAAAGCCGAGGCATTGATATCAACCGCCAGCACCTCGGCATCCGGGCGGGTCCGCGCTACCAGGATAGCGCCGGGTCCGGCGCCGCAGCCGATGTCCACGGCACGGCGCACTGGGCCGCCTTGTTCGAGCTGGGCCAGGATGGCGCGGGCGAACCGGTAGGTGTCGGGTCCGAAAAACACCGAGTCTGCCGCCGTGGTCGGGTAAGCGGAATGCACGAACAGCAGGCCGTCCAGGCTGGACAGCCGTATGGTGCTGCGCAGGCCGCCGTCGCCAGAAACGAGCACGCCGGCCTCCCGCATGAGCGCCAGGATGCCGGGCGGCAGGAGGCCCTCACGGAACGGGCGGCTCCACCCGAAGACGCCGGCCAAGTCTTGCGCCCAAGCTGAACTGGCGCGCGCGTTGACGCGGGCATGGGTGGCCGGGGTGGGAGTGGTGAATGTGTAACCCGTGTCTTGCACGGCTCGGGCCAACTCGAGCAACTTGGCGTCGAGGTCGTTTAGGCTGAATTCGTTCATTGGCCAGGCAACGCCGCCTCGCTTCCGGAGTTGCCCGGCTACTTTGCGCCCAGCAAAGGCCCCAACACGTCCTCCACCCCGGTGATCAGCATCTGCACCCCGATGCAGAACAGCATGAAGGCCGAAAGGCGAGTCACCGTTTTGCTGCCGGTGCGGCCCAGCAGGTCGGACAAGCGGTCCGCATTGGCGTAGGTCAGCCAGATCGCTCCCGCCATCGCCGCCGCAGCAAGGCCGGTCCCGGCATAGAACCCAGCCCATGCCCCGCTCATCCTGGGATGCCCAGCGCCGAGCGCCACGGCCACCGCGATCGTGCCCGGCCCGGTGGTGAACGGCAGCGTCAGCGGGAAGAACGCCACGTCTTCCGCCACAGCCGGGCCGGCGTCGGCCGCCTGCTCCTGCTTGCGCCCTTCGCGCTTTTCGGGCGTGCCCAGCAACTCCCAAGCAAAAAGCGCGAGCACGATGCCGCCGGCGATGCGCAGCGCGGCGAGGGTGACGCCGAACAGCGCCAGCACGTAGGATCCGGCCCACAACGCAACCAGCATCACCAACAGCGAGTACAGCCCGACCCGGCGGGCCAGCTTGACACGCTCCTCATGCGTGCGGTCGGTGGTGGCCTCCCGGAAGATGAACGCGCCGGCGATGGGATTGATGATGCTGAACAGCGCGGGGAAAGCCAGCAGGAGTGCCGCAAGCATGGCGCTAGGCCCGCGGCCTGCGGCGGATCGGCAGGTTGGTGCGATACACGACGCGCTTCAGCGCGAACGCGCTCTCCACTCCACGCACGCCGGGGATGCGGGTGAGTTGGGTGCGCAGGAACTCTTCGTAGGCGCCGAGGTCGGGGGCGACGACCCGCAGCAAGTAGTCGCTGGCGCCCGACATGACATAGCACTCCATGATCTCGGGAAACCCGGCGATGGCCTTTTCGAACGCCGCCAGATGCTCGTCGGTTTGGGCGGAAAGCTTGACGGACACGAAAACGTTCACCGGTAGCCCGACCCGATCTTGGTCCAGCAGCGCCACGTAGCGGCGGATGATACCGCTTTCCTCCAGCAGTTTCTGCCGCCGGTGCGCCGGACTTGGAGACAGCCCGGCGGCGTTGGCCACCTCGTTGCTGGTCGCGCGACCGTCGCGTTGCAGGTGGTCCAGGATGGCGAGATCGATCCGGTCAAGACGCATGGCGGTGGGCAATCCTGCTGTATCGCAGCGCAGCATTGGCAAACCCTGCCAATTTCAGAGCCGTGTTAGCGCAACTATGGCAGCACTCGCTACCTATTTCGGGTCTATGCTGCGCCGTGCCGTGGACGCCGAAGCGCGTTCGGCCTTCTTGGGAGGCATCTTCTATGGACATCGGTTTTGCTGCCACGACGACGCTTGATAGCCGTTACGCCGACCTGGACCAGCCGACGTTGCTGACCGGCACGCAGGCGCTGGTGCGTGTGCTGCTGGAACAAGCGCGGCTGGACCGTGCCGCCGGGCTGCGGACCGGCGGGCTGGTTTCGGGCTACCGCGGATCGCCGCTCGGCGGCCTGGACCGGGAGCTGTGGCACAAGGAACAGCTGCTTACGCATCACGGCATCCGGTTCCAGCCCGGCTTGAACGAGGACTTGGCAGCGACGATGCTGTGGGGCAGCCAACAGATCGACACCTTTCCCGGCAAGCGCGTTGATGGCGTGTTTGGCATGTGGTACGGCAAGGGACCCGGCGTGGACCGCAGCGCCGACGCGCTCCGCTGCGCCAACATGATCGGCACCGCGCGGCTGGGCGGTGTATTGGCCGTGTCGGGCGACGACCACGCGGCGCATTCCTCGGTGTTCCCACACCAGACGGACGGCATCTTCGAGAGCGTGCAGATCCCGGTGCTGCAACCGGCCGATGTCGGCGAGATATTGGATTACGGCCTCGCCGGCATCGCCATGTCACGTTACGTCGGGCTGTGGGTCGCGTTGAAGACGATTGCGGAAACGGCGGAGCAGTCCGCGGTCGTGACCGTCCCGAGCGGGCGGCAGTTCGTCACCCCGGATCGGCCGCTGCCGCCGCATGGCCTGAACCTGGATGCGCGACTTCCCTGGCCGGCCGAGCGCGCCGAGCTTGAGCGCCGCATGGTGGAGGAACGGCTGCCGGCGGCGCGGGCCTGGGCGCGGGCGAACGGGCTGAATCGGTTGGTGCATGGGCGGGCGGAGGCGTCCATCGGCATCGTCACGGTCGGCAAGGCGCACCACGACGCGGTGCACGCGCTGCGCCGCCTGGGCCTGGACCGGCATCCCGACATCGCGGTTTACAAGGTGGCGCTGTCCTGGCCGTTGGAAACCGAGGGGATGCGGGAGTTCGCGCGCGGCAAGCGTGTCATCCTGGTCGTCGAGGAAAAGCGGCCGAATGTCGAGACCCAGCTTCGGTCCGCGCTGTACGACCTTGCGGAGCGGCCCAGCGTCGAGGGCAAATTTGACCGAGACGGCGCGCCGCTGCTGCCGGCGACCATGGAGCTGTCGCCGGAGCTTGCGATGGCGGCCCTCGTCCGCGTGCTCCGCCGCTGCGGCATGGACATCGACGGGCCAGCGGCGGCTGCAACCCCCTTCCGAACGCCGGGCCTGCTGACGCGCGCGCCGACGTTCTGCGCCGGGTGCCCGCACGGCACCAGCACGCGCCTGCCAGACGGCAGCTTCGCCATGGCGGGGATCGGCTGCCACACCATGGCGCTGACCACCTCGGAAGGAACCAAGACTTTCAGCCAAATGGGCGGCGAAGGCGTGCCCTGGGTCGGCCTCGCGCCGTTTACCGCCGTTCCGCACATGTTCGCCAACATGGGGGACGGCACTTACCAACACTCCGGCCTGCTGGCGATCCGCCAGGCCGTCGCGGCCGGCGCGCCGATCACCTACAAGATCCTGTTCAACGACGCCGTTGCGATGACCGGTGGCCAGCCGGCGGAGGGCGGGCCGACGGTGCTCCAGCTCGCCCAGCAATTGGCGGCGGAGGGCGTGGGCCTGATCGCCGTGGTCGCCGACGACCCGGCGCGCCGCCCCGCCGCCAATTGCTGGGCGATCTTGAGCAC
>CALMAB010000610.1 GCA_937858325.1 uncultured Acetobacteraceae bacterium | reverse complement strand
AATCATAATCCCTTGGTCGGCAGTTCAAATCTGTCCGCCGCTACCGGCCGGCCCGCAACCTGCGTCAGCCCGGTGCCACAACGCGGCGATACAGGTGCCACGTCGCATGGCCGAGCACAGGCATGGCGACCGCCAGCCCGACAAACAGCGGCACGCAGCCAAGGAACAGCACGACGGCGACAATGAAGCCCCAGGCCAGCATGGCCCCAGGATTGGCCATCGCCGCACGCACCGAGGTCTGCACGGCGACCACGGGACTCACGTTGCGGTCCAGCAGCAGCGGAAACGACACGGCGGCAATCGTCAGCACCAGCAGCGCGAACAGGAAGCCCACGGCGTTGCCGATCACCAGCAACTGCCACGCATGCGGCGACGTCTGGATCGCTTCGATGAAGTCGCCCACCGCGGCCGGCGCCTCGCCCCCAATCGTCAGGGCGTAGATCGCCCGCGCGACGCCCAGCCATGCAAAGAAGATGAGGAACAGCACGCCGCCGAGCATGGCGACCGAAAGCACGGCCGGGTTGCGCAGCACGTCAAAGGCGTTGAGCCAGGAGACCGGCAAGCCAGCTTCCCGGCGCCGGCTGAGTTCATACAGCCCGATCGCCAGCACCGGCCCGACCAGCGCAAACCCGGCAATGAGCGGGAAGACCAGCGGCAGCAGGTTGCTGCCAACCGCGACCCGTGCCCCGACCAGCCCGATGATCGGGTAAAGGATGCACAGGAACACCAACTGCGTGGGAATGGCGAGGAAGTCCCGCCAGCCCTCGGCGAGCGCCGCCTGAAGATCGGCATAGCTGATCCGCCGCACGACCGGGCTGGGTACTGCAACGCCATGTGCCGTCATGGAAAGGTCTGACATGCGTCCTCCTTTTCGCCCACGATTGACCGCGCACGGGAGCCGAAAGCGTGGGCTGCTTCGACCGTTATACGGACGCTAACACGGCGTTTTCTGCAATTGCACGCATAACCGAGGCATGGACTCCATAACCGAAGCGTGTGTTCAGGCTTGAAGAGGAACAGCGGCGCCCTCTCCGGCCGGGCCTACTCCGCGGGGGCAAGCCGGACAGGTGCTGCCGGCGGCGGGGGACGCAGGCCCAGGCGCATCGCCAGCGACATCGCGTAGAACACCCCCTTGAACGCCAGCACGGGGACCATGGACCCCCAGCTTCCCCGCAGGTTGCCGGCCAGCAGGCTCACCAGCCCGTCCCGCATCCGCAGCACGTTCTTGGGCGCCATGAACAGGTGGCGCAGCGCCGGGGTGTTGATGCGGTAGATCAGCCAGCTGATGCGGTGCATGGCATGGGTCACGTCGCGCTCGACCCGCCGCGCCTTGGCCCGTCCGGCAGCCGGGTCGTCGAGCCAGGCGTCGGCCACGTCGGCGCCCAGGTCGCCGGCCGTCATCGCCAGCAGCACGCCGCTGGAAAACACGGGGTCTACGAAGCCGAAGGCGTCGCCGATCATCATGTAGCCATCGCCCCACGCGGCCGTGGAGCGGTACGAGTAGTTGCCGGTGCTCGTCACCTCGGACAGCAGCTCGGCGCCGCGCATCCGGGCGCTGACCGTCGGGCTGCCGTTGATGCGCTCCATGAACAGGTCGTGCGGCGTGCCGCGGCGGCCCTTGAACGCCGATTGGTCGCCCACGAAGCCGACGCTCATTACGTTGTCCGGCAGCGGGATCATCCAGAACCAGCCGTCCTCGGCGAGGTGCACGGAGATGTAGCCCTCAAGCTCTCCGCCGCGCCGCTCGACGCCGCGGAAATGCGCGTAAAGGGCGGCGGTGGTGTTGTGCTTGTTGCTTTGCTTGGTGCGCAGCTTGCCCGCCAGGAACGTGTCGCGGCCGGAGGCGTCCAGAACGAAGCGCGGGGCAAAGCGGCGCGGCTCGCCGTCCGGCCCGGTCGCCGTCACCTGCGCGCGTCCACCCGGCGCGGCGAACTGGATCTCGGTGACGCGGGTGTTCTCCTCCGCGTGGGCGCCTCGGTCCTGGGCGGTGCGGAACAGCAGCTCGTCGAACTCGGCCCGGCGGACCTGCCAACTGGAGGTGTATTGCTTGTCGAGGCCGAGCGCGAAAGAGAAATGCACGCTTTGCCCGGTGGCGTCGGACACGAACTCGGCGCCGGGCTTATGTACGCCGATGGCGGCGACCTGCTCGCGCAGGCCGAGCCGGTCGAACAGCGCGGTGTTGCGCGGCAGCAGCGACTCACCGATGTGGAACCGCGGATGCGCAGCCTTTTCCAGCAGCACGACGTCCCGCCCGCGCTCCGCCAGCAGCGCCGCCGCGGTGGAGCCAGCCGGGCCGCCGCCGATGATCAAGACGTCGCACTCTTGGGTTTGAACCGTCATGCCGGGCATTCTCCTTCCGGGGCAAGTTGTTGCACCGTCGCGGCGCCCGTCAAGTCATTCCGCCATTGATCGAGATGCATTGCCCCGTGATGTAGCCGGCGCGGTCGGATGCCAGGAAAGCCACGAGGTCCGCCACCTCCTCCGGCCGGCCGGCGCGCTTCATCGGCACGATGGCCGCGATGCGCTCGGCGCTCACCGCCGCGTCCACCGCGGGCGAGGCGATGACGCCCGGCGCCACGGCGTTCACCGTAATCCCGCGGCTCGCGACCTCCCGCGACAAGGACTTCACGGCGCCGATCAGCCCGGCCTTGGCGGCTGCGTAGTTGACCTGGCCGCGGTTGCCCAGCAGAGCGGAGACGGACGACACGGCGATGATCCGGCCCCAGCGGGTCGCCATCATCGGCAGCAGCAGCGGCCGGACCGCGCCGAAGAACCCGCCAAGCGACACGTCGAGCACGCCCTGCCACTGCGCGGCGCTCATGCCCGCCATCGGCACGTCCGCGTGGGTGCCGGCATTGTGGACCACAACTTGCGGCACGCCGCGCGAGAGCACGCCCCCCATGGCCGCTTCGGCCGCTGCGAAGTCTGAAAGGTCGCAGGACATGGCCTCGGCCGAGCCGCCGCTGCCGACGATCTCGGCCGCCAGCGCCTCGGCGCGGGGCCGGCCGGCGTGGGCGTGGACCACGACGTGCAGGCCCTCCGCCGCGAGGCTGCGGCAGATCGCGGCGCCCAGCGGGCTGGCTCCGCCGGTGCCGAGGGCGCGCCTCATGCCGGCAACGCGACTGTGGCGCGCCCGGACAGCAGCGGCGTGCCGTCCGCGGCCTCCACCGCAAGGGCGTAGATGACGCCGGCCGCTTCCTGCCGTTCCAGCCGGGCTGCGACGCGCAACTCGCCGAAGCCTGCCGCGTCGAGCCGTTCCACCCGCAGCACCACGCCGCGCAGCGCCGCGACGTAGCCGGGCCGCTGCGCCATGCCCCCTGCCAACAGCGCGCCGTGCAATGCCGCCGCCTGCAACGCGTATTCCAGGCTGCAGCACGTCGAAAGCCGCCCATCCCGCCGCAACGGGTTTGCCGCGTCCAGGTGCGACCGCGCCCGGCACACGATGCCGTCCGCGTCCCACGCCTCCACCCGATCCAGCAGCACCATCGCGCCGGCATGGGGGATCAGCGCGGCGATGTCGAGGGCGTCCGCGCCGCTCACCCGGCCTCGTCCAACGTGATGTCGAGCCGCCCGTCGAGATAGGGGACGGCGTGCCGATCTGCTTCCCCGAGCGCCAGCCCTTCCAGAAGGCGCAAGGACTGAGCAATGAC
>CALMAB010000609.1 GCA_937858325.1 uncultured Acetobacteraceae bacterium | reverse complement strand
GCGACCCGCGGCTGGCCCGCTTCGCCGCCGGCGGCCCGGGCGGCGACAGCCCGTCCGGCCAGCACGTTTCGGTCGATACCGCGCTGCAGCTTTCGGCGGTCTGGGCCTGCGTCGGCCTGATCAGCCAGACCATCGCGACGCTGCCGCTCACCGTGTTCGCCGAGGACGGCCGTGGCCAGCGCACGGTCGCCACCTACCACCCGCTCCACACGCTGCTGCACGACCAGCCCAACGCCGACATGACGGCCGTCGAGTTCTGGGAAAGCATGGCCGCCTGCGTGCTGCTGTGGGGCAACGCATTTGCCCGCAAGGACATCAACGCCGTGGGCGACGTGGTCGCGCTGACGCCGCTCAGCCCGGAGCGCGTGGAGGTGCGCCGCCTGCCGGATGGCTCGCTGCTCTACACGCACCGGCCCTGGACCGGTCCGCTGGAGACGTTCACCGAGGACCAGATCTGGCACATCAAAGGCTGGTCGATGTCGGGTCTGCTGGGCCTCAGCGTCATCGGCTACGCGCGCGCGTCGATGGGCACGGCGATGGCGGCCGACGAGGCGGCCGGCCGGTTCTTCGCCAACGGCCTGTCGATGTCGGGCTTCGTGCAGACCGGCGGCGCGGTGCTGACCGACGAGCAGCGCGACCGCTTCAAGGCGAGGATGGCCGAGCTGCGGGGCAGCGGCAACACCGGCAAGGTCATGCTGCTGGAAGGGCCGTTCACCTACAACCCGCTGTCCATGTCGCCGGACGACGCGCAGCTCCTCAGCACCCGGGAGTTCAGCGTGGACGAGATCTGCCGCTGGTTCCGCGTGCCGGCCTGGATGATCGGGCACATGACCAAGAGCACGGCCTGGGGCACGGGGCTTGAGCAGCAGATGATCGGCTTCCTGACCTTCACGCTGCGCCCCTGGCTCGCGCGGATCGAGCAGCGAGCGAAGATGTCCCTGGTTAAGCCGGCGGACCGCGGCCGGGTGTTCGTCGAGTTCAACGTGGAGGGCCTGCTGCGCGCCGACAGCGCCGGCCGGGCGGCGCTCTACGCGACCTATGCGCAGAACGCGATCACGACGCGCAACGAGATCCGGCGGCGCGAGAACCTTCCGGCCGAGCCGGGCGGCGACATTCTGACCGTGCAAAGCAACCTGGTGCCGCTCGCCACCCTCGGCCAGCAGGCGCCCGCGCAAACCCCAGACGGCTTCGGGATGCCGGCGCCGCCTCAAGCTGGTCCCGCCCAACAGCCCGTGAGGCAGTGATGCGCGCAAATCAAGGGATTTCGCTGTGATTGAAACCTTTCTGGCGTCCATGGAGATCAAGCTGGCTCCCGGCGACGGCACCGGCGAGGTCAGCGGCTACGGCGCGGTGTTCGGCAACCAGGACAGCCATGGCGATGTGATCCTGCCGGGCGCCTTCGCCCATGCGCTGGCTGGGCACAAGGCAGCCGGAACCATGCCGGCGCTTTATGTCGAGCACGGCCCGGTCCTCGGAGGCAGCCTGCTCCCGGACGGCGTGTGGACGCATATGGAAGAGGACGCCACCGGGCTGAAAGTACGTGGCCGGATCAGCGCGCTCGACACCGACCATGGCAAGCGCATCCGCAGCCTGGTGCAGGATGGCGCGCTGTCCGGCATGTCCATCGGCTTCAAGGTCGGTGCCGGCAACGCGACGGTCGGGAAAAAGGCCGGCGAGCCGCGCCGCACGATCAGCAGCTTCGACAAGCTGTACGAGGTTTCGCTGGTCAACTCGCCATCCAACACCCTGGCCCGAGTGGATGGCATAAAGGGCCTGCTGGCCCTGGCCGACAAGGACGCGGCGCTCGGCGCCGTCGTCAGCGCCATCGCGCTGCACGCGCAGAGCATGTCGGGCGGCGACAGCTCAGCGGCAAACGCTGCGCGTTTCCGCGAGACGGCGGAGGAGCGCGCGCAGATGCTCACCCACCTGCAGGACGCGCACCACGCGCTGTCCGGCAGCCGGATGCCGGCGGGCCTGAAGGCCGCGCCGACCACGATCCGCGAGATGGAGACCGCCCTGCGGGAGCTGGGCTTCTCCAGGTCGCAGGCCACGGACATCGCCACCCGCGGCTTCAAGGCGACGCAGACCCGGGATGGGGACGCGGAGCCAGGCGCAAACCCTCCGGGTTTCGCCGAGGCGGCTTTGCGTGCCGGGCTGGTGGCCGAAGCGAAAGCGGCGCTTTGCGCCGAGATCGGCGACCTGTCCGGCTTCACCCTTCCCAAGTTCTGAGGACCCTGCCCATGAGCACAGCGAAATCGCAGAGCGATTTGCGCGACCTGCGTGCGACCGCCTTTGGCGGGACGTTCCACAGCCCCTTCGCCGACCGCGGCGGCTTCGCCTTCCACCACCGCCCGCGCGTCGCCTTCGACGCGAGCGGCGCTCTCGCGCCCGAGGCCGAGTTCAAGCAGGCGGTGGCCGGCCTGAAGAAGGCGACGGACGACGTGAAGACCTTCGCCGAGACCGCCAACGCCGAGATCAAGAACCTCGGCCGCGTCACGGGGGAGACCAAGCTCAACGCCGACAAGGCGCTGAGCGAGATGGGGACGCTGACCACCCGCATCACCGACCTTGAGCAAAAGATGAGCCGCCGCGGCGGCCCGGCGGTGGAGACCGAGCGCAAGTCGCTCGGCCAGCACGTGGTCGAAAGCGACGCCCTGAAGGCGCGGCTGCCGAACAGCGGCGCCAAGGGCACGTTCAACCTGTCCATCGAGACCAAGAACATCACCTCCGCCCCGTCCACCTGGGGCACGGGGGTCTCGCCCTCCTCGTCGCTCGTCGTCGCGGACCGCCGCGAGCTGGTCCCGCTGCCGATGCGGACGATGACCATCCGCTCGCTGATCGCGCCGGGCACCACGGTGAGCAACAACATCGAGTATGCCGTGCAGACGGGGCGGTACAACAACGCCGCCGTGGTCGCCGAGGGCGCGGTCAAGCCGTATAGCAACTACACCTGGGACCTGAAGGCGTTCCCGGTGCGGACCATCGCGCACCTGGTGAAGGCGAGCCGCCAGATCCTCGATGACGCCCCGGCGCTGCAGAGCATCCTCGACGCCGAGATGCGTTACGGGCTGGCGTTCGCCGAGGAGGCGGAGCTGCTTTACGGTGACGGCACCGGCCAGCACCTGCTCGGCATCATGCCGCAGGCCACGCCTTACGCGCCGGCCTTCACGGTTACGGGCGAGACCGCGATCGACCGCCTCCGCTTGGCGATGCTGCAGGGCGTGCTCGCGCTGTATCCGATGTCCGGGATCGTGCTGCACCCGACCGACTGGACCAAGATCGAGATGGTGAAGGACGGCATGGGCCGTTATCTGGTCGGCGACCCGCAGGGCCGTATCCAGCCGCTGCTTTGGGGCCTACCGGTGGTGCCGAGCCTCGCCATGGCCGTTACCGCCTTCTTGGTGGGTGCCTTCGAGTACGGCGCGCAGATCTTCGACCGCATGGCCGTCGAGGTGTTGATCTCAACCGAAAACGTGGACGACTTCGAAAGGAACCTTCTGAGTATAAGGGCCGAAGAACGATTGGCCCTCGTCGTAAAGCGTCCGCTCGCCTTCATCAGCGGCACGCTGCCGAGCTCGCCCTAAAGTTCAGCCGCAAACTCAAGAGGTTTCGGCGGGGCGGGGGCGTCGCGCGCCCCCGTCTCCTCGCCCGAAACGCGGAGCCGACGGACAGCATGGATCTGAAATCTGGCGAAGTCGTCGTCACGGCGCTGACGGCCTTCCGCGGCCAAGCCTGGGAAGGTCGTGGCGGCGAAGTGATGCCCGGCGATACCTTCAATACACCCCGCCTCCGTGCGGTCGAGCTGAAGGCCAACGGCCTGGTCCGGGATGCGGACCCCGTTTCCCCCGCGCGCCCGGCCAAAGTTGTTGCCAACAAAGGAAAAGCTCCATGACGCGCCTCCTTTTCGCGTGCCTCGCCCTTGCTTTCTGTGGCATCGGCGCAGGGCACGCCCATGCGCAATCGCCGGCGGCTGCGCAAACCTCCGGTTTCGCTGCGATCACCGCCTACGGCCTGCGGCTCGACACCGGCACCAAGACCTCAGCCGCAAACGCTTCGCGTTTCGGCGAGACCGCCGCGGCCGGCGCCGCGACGCTGAACAAGGCGAGCGGGACCGTCACAGCGAAATCGCGATGCGATTTGCGCGACACCGAGGCGCTGACCACGGCCGCCGGGACCAACTACACCCTCCCAGCCGCAAACGCTTCGCGTTTCGGCGAGCTCGCCAACAGCACCGTCGCCGCCGGCGACCAGGTCTATGCCAGCGTGGCCCTCGGCAGCGCTACGGCCGGCACCCCAGTCATCGCCACCATCCGGCCTGGCGCCGGGACGGTGGCCATCCCGCGCAAATCGCTGCGCGATTTCGCTGAGATCCGCAACGACGACAGCACCGCCGCCCCGCGCAAATCGCTACGCGATTTCGCTGTGAACGGCACGCTGCGCGTCAGCTACTTCGTTATCAAAGGCTGAGGCTGCCCGCTCGCGCAAATCGCGCTGCGATTTCGCTGCAAATCCGGAGGATTTCGCTGTGATCCAGCAGACCGTGCCGCCGCTCAGCACGCAGCTCACCACGCTGCAGGCCGTGCAGGACGAGCTGGGCGTGGACTCCGAGCCGCGCATGCTCGGCTTGGTCAACCAGGCGTCCGCGGCGTGCTGCGGCTTCTGCGGCCGGAGCTTCGCGCGCGCGACCTGGGCGGAAACCTTCGGCTGCGTCTCGGAAACGCTGGTCCTCTCGCGCCTGCCGGTGGTGTCGGTGGCGTCCGTGGCCTGCAACGGCACGGTTGTGGATCCGGCCGACCTCGATCTGGACGCCGAGGCGGGGCTGATCCGCCAGTACGGAGCCCACGGCCCGAACTACGAGTACTCCGGCCTTTGGGAGCAGCGCGTTTGGCGGCCGTCGCGCACCGTCGTCATCTACACCGCCGGCTACCTGCTACCCAACGATCCCGGGCGCACCCTGCCCGACGACGTGGAGCGGGCCTGCCTGGAGATGGTCAAGGCGCTGTGGTTCTCCTCCGGCAGCGGCGCACGGGACCCGGGCGTCCGGTCCGACAGCACGGAAGGGATCGGCACGACGCAGTATCGCGACCCGATCCCGGGCGCGTTCGGGCTGCCGTCCATGGCGATGGACATGCTGACCCCCTACCGGCGGCTGACCTGACGGTGCCGACGGTCTCCAGCGTCGCCGCCCGCATCGAGCGCGAAGGCGAGGAGGTGGAGCTGCTGCGGACGCTCGACGGCGGCGCTGTGGTCACGGCCCGTGTCCGGGCCTTCGTGCGCGGCTTCAAGCCGGAGGAGCTGGGCGGCGGCATCGTCCAGGGCGACCGCGCCATGCACATCGCACCCGGCGGGCTGGCGGCGGCCGGCTTCCCCGACGCCCCGCGCAAGCCGGACCAGGTCACGGTCGCCGGCCGCGCCGCCACCGTGCAGAGCTGCGAGACCCGGCGCCTGCGCGGGGTGCCCTGCGTGCACATCGTCCAGGTGCGGGGCCTGTAGTGTCGCGCGTCGTCGCCTGGGCCGACCTCCGCGCCCGCCTCGCCGCCGCCGGCCTCACGTCGAACGGGCATCCGGTGCCGGTCTGCTACCCCAACACCAGCTTCCAGGCGCCGCCGGGCAACCGGCCGTGGCTGCGCGCCGACCTGTCCACCGGGTCCGGCCTGCCCATCGAGCTGGGCGGCGAAACCTGGCAGGACGAGGGCCAGGCCTTCATCGACATCATCGTGCCCGTGGGCACCGGCACCGACGCGGCGTCCGCCCTGGAGGACGGCCTGAAGGCGATGTTCCGCGGGCCACCGCACGCCCCCGTCATCTACACCCGGATCGCGGCCGACCCCGGGGGCAGCGGCGACGACAACGGCCAGTATTTCATCACCAGTATGCGGGCGGAATGGAAGTTGACCACCCGCGTCAACCAAGGGGGCTGACCATGCGGACCTACGAGATCCTGAGCGCCGAGGGCGCTCCGCTCTACACGCAGAAAGTGGACGACAGCCTCTCGCCGGTGCTGGTCGCCGGGCAAACCGCGCGGCTCATCGAGCTGGACGGCGAGCCGTTGGCCAAGTCCTCGCGCGTCGCGGTCGGGCCGGACGCCCCCCCGGCGCCCGACGTGGGGAACCTGGAGACCGAGGCGGAGGCGGCCGAGAAGCGCGCCGCGGCGTCGCGGAATCGCGCAGCGATTGCCGCTGAGGCCGCGCGGGCAGCCGCCAAGGCCGAGGCCGCCCGCCGCGTCTGCGACCAAGGCCATGAGA
>CALMAB010000608.1 GCA_937858325.1 uncultured Acetobacteraceae bacterium | reverse complement strand
TCTCGCCGCAGCAGTTATCAACCTGCGCGTCGCAGAGTTCAGTCACAGACCCTAGTGTCCTGTAGTTTAAAGCAATAGTTCCCTAGTGGACGACCATGGCTGCAACATGGTGTTCCGGGTTCCGGGATCGCTGCATTTGGGGCTTAGTGCACCAGGGCAGGCCGCGCCGCGGTGGCCTTGCCGCGGGCGGCCACGGCGGTCTGCCGGGTCGCATCTCCTTCGCCCGCGTCGTTGGCTTTCGCGGCCTTCCATGTGGCGATGATTGCCGCCACGAGGTCGGCATGGCGCTTCGCCAGCCGCGGATCGGCCGAGGCGCCCCGTGCCACAACCTCCGCCACACGCAGCACCGTGCTCGCCCCAGCATCCGCTGCGCGCCGCGTCGCGCGCTCGGCGATCTCTTTGCGGACCCCGGCGTCGTAGCTGTCGAGCCAGCGGCGCATCTGCGCCGGCGACACCTGCCAGTCCATAGCACGGGCATAAAACAGGAACTTGTCCACCAGATCCTCGCAGGCGTCTCCCGAGGTGAGCACCTGGCCCGCCGCCTCGCGGGCCTCGCGGATCGCCGCGCGCAGGACGGGGTCCACGGCTGCGCGCACCTGGTCGGACGTCGCCCCGCCCAGGTGCTGCGCCACCGCCTCGTTGCGGGCGATGTCATCGCGCTCGGCGTCGGAGAATTTCTTGACCTGGACGTAGTGGACCAGACGCATCTGGGCGATCGTGGGCACGTCGCCGGTGTAGAACGCGAGGTAGCGCACCACGCGCGCGCCGCCTGTCTTGCTGGCGCCCCGGCCTCCGTCGTTTTTGCTGCCCACGATCAAGTGGAACTCGCCGTCCTGCTGCTGCGCCAAATCGTCGGAGTTGACCCGATGGACCTTCTCCAGCGTCGTCTGGTCGGACACGCGGAACCGGTCGACCGCGGTCCTGCTGTACTCCATGCCCTGCGCCGTGCTCACGACCGCATAGCCGCCAGCGCCGGCGATCCGCTTGAAGGTCTCGCTCTCCTCGCCACCCGTCATGCGGCCGCAATGGCGCAGGTTGGTGTTCTCCCAGGTGGCCTCGCCTTCATCCTTGTTGGCCCGGACCAGCGACGGGTAGTCCTGGGCACCGAAGGTCATCGACACGCCGTAGGACCGGGCCTGAGCCGGCGCCACCGCGAAGCCGGGCACCACGTAGTAGCCGTACTCGTCGCAGATGATCTCGTAAGGGATGGGCGCGTTCGACGGCCGCCCCTCGATGATCTCGCGGCGGCTCCCTTCGAGCGGCGTGTCCAGCAACGTCGCCAGCACGCCCTTGATGGAGGCCACGGCCATCTTGCCGAGCTGCTCCATGGACGCCTTGCTACGTTCCAGCGCCGGCAGCATCACGAGCAGGATGCGCCGGTTGAGCAGGATGTCCCGGTAGTTTATCTCGCCGATCTCGTCGTTGTAGATATGGCCGTAGTTGAACGTAAGGTTGCCCGTGGCCCGCACGAGCTGCATCGTGATGTAGCCGTGCTGCTCCAGCACCTTCTCCCGCGCTTTCTCCGCCGATTGCGCCGACTTCTTCTTGTCCCCCTGCTCGCCCTCCTTCGCGAGCTCGTCGTCGGACGGCGGGTCGGGCTTGGCCAGGACCTCGGCCCAGTCCGACGCCTCCATGTGGGTCGGGCGGTGCGGCTGCTTGGGGATCGCGTAGCCCGGCAGGTTCTCCATGTACAGGCGAAGGTTACCGGAATACTTCTCATACATGTCGTTGTAGATGCGCCGGTAGTCGTCGCTGCCTTTCTTGAGGTTGACCACCTTCCCGTTCAGGTCGATCAGGATGCCAAACCAGAGCAGGTTCTCGATGTTGGTGATTAGGTAGAAATCGCACAGCAGCTTGGGGTTGAACAGCACGAAGCCCTTGTCGGCCAGGAAGCTCAGCGGCGGGGTGATGGCCTCCATGAAGTTGATGGCGCGGCCTTGCCACATATCCGACCCGCCGCCCTGGCCGGTGTCGAGCAGGGACACCATCAGCTCGGATTTCATCGCGGCGCTGCCCGAGGAGAGCGGGTTGTAGGTATGCGACCGCCGGCTGTCCAAACCGGACGCAAAGTCCCGCCCGCCCATGATGTAGTTGAGCAGCAGCAGATCCTCGTCCCGTCCGAGAACCCGGAGGATGCGCAGTAGGCTGTCGACGGTCTTCGGATCGGACTTGCCGTCCACCAGCATGGCGCCGCTGTCGAGCACGAGCGCATTGAAGATCGCCCCCAGGAGCTCCTCGGTCTTGCCGCTGCCGGTGGTGCCCAGGACGAGGCGATGCATCCTGATG
>CALMAB010000607.1 GCA_937858325.1 uncultured Acetobacteraceae bacterium | reverse complement strand
TCCATCAGAACATGGCAGCAAGGCCCTAAGCTTGAAAGTGCCCAGGTAGCGTTAGAAGCTGTGAACTCGAGCTAGCCGTCACCGTGAAGGCCGATGCCGGAGGTGGAGTTCGCTTTTGGGTGATTGAAGCAAGTGGAAAAATGGCAACCGAAACAGTGAGCAAAATCAAACTAGCTTTCGACGCTCCTCAACCAGATTCGAGCAACGATACTAACCAGCTACGTAAAGGTCCAGTCTTCTACCATTCTGAAACCTGACCTGTCCGTTACAGCCCGGCGTCGCGGGCCACGGCGCCTTTGCCCATCTGCGTCGTGAAGAACGGGATTTGCGCGCGCCGCACGAAGCCCGCCAGACCGGCCGCGCCGCGCGGGCGCGATGCCGCCGCCCCTAGCATGACGAGCGGGCGCTTGGCCGCCATGATCATCTTCGCCGCGGGGTTCAGCGCCGCGCGGTGCGCGACGGGGATTTCGATGGGGTGCGGCGGCACGGTGGGCGCCAGGTCGGCGTGCTCCCCGGCGATGTCCTCCGGCAGTTCCAGCAACACCGGGCCGGGCCGCTCCTCCATGGCGATGCGGAAGGCGTCGCGCACCAGGGTCGGGATGCTGCCGGGGCTGACGACCTGGCGCGACAGCTTGGTGAGCGGCCGGAAGGCGCCCACCACGTCCACGATCTGGAATCGCGCCTGGCGGCTGCTCATGATGCCCTTCTGGCCGGTGATCATGATCATCGGCATCGCGCCCAGCAGTGCGTAGGCCGCCCCGGTCGTCAGATTCAGCGCGCCGGGTCCGAGCGTCGTCAAGCACACGCCGAGCCGCCCGTGCGTCGCCGCCATGAACGCCGCGCCCTGCTCGTGCCGGGTCAGGACCAGCTTGATGCGGCTGTTGCGCAGAGACTCCACGACATCAAGGTTCTCCTCGCCGGGGACGCCGAAGATGCGGTCCACGCCCTCGTTCTCAAGCGCCGCGACGAGCAGGTCAGAGCCTTTGGGCATGTGTCTTCCTCCCTCGCTGGCGTAGGCCGACGCGCCACGCCCAGCCTAGAACGCGGCTTGGCGCCCGGCTACCGTCCGTGTTCCTTCCGCGCCATGGCCACCCGCCCTAGTAGATGACCGGTTCCGGTACCGGAGCGCCGAACTCGGTGCGCAGGAAGTCGAAGTCGCAGCCCTCGTTGGCCTGCTGGATGTGCTCCGTGAACACCCAGCCGTAGCCGCGCCCGAACCGCGGCTCCGGCGCGCGCCAGGCCGCGCGGCGGCGGGCCAGCTCCTCTTCCGGCACGTCCATGTCGATGGTGCGGGTCCCGACGTCGATGCTCACGACGTCCCCCGTGCGCAGCAGGGCCAGCGGCCCGCCCACCCAGCTTTCGGGCGCGACGTGCAGGACGCAGGCACCGTAGGAGGTGCCGGACATGCGTGCGTCCGACAAGCGCAGCATGTCGCGGTGGCCCTCCTTCAGCAGCCGCTTCGGCATCGGCAGCATCCCCCATTCCGGCATCCCCGGGCCGCCCTGGGGGCCGGCGTTGCGCAGCACCAGCACGTGGTCGGCGGTGATGTCGAGGTTCTCGTCATCGACGGCCGCCTTCATGCTGGGGTAGTCGTCGAACACCAGCGCCGGGCCGGAGTGCTTGAGGAAGCGCTGGTCCATCGCCGCCGGCTTGATCACGCAGCCGTCCGGCGCGAGGTTGCCGCGCAGCACCGCCAGGGACCCTTCCCCGTAGATCGGGTTGGCCACGGGGCGGATCACGTCGTCGTTGAAGCACCGTGCGCCCTCGATGTTCTCGCCCAGCGTGCGACCGGTGACGGTCACGCAGGACAGGTCCAGGTGCTCGCGGATGTTGTGCATCAGCGCGCGGATGCCGCCGGCGTAGAAGAAGTCCTCCATCAGGTACTGGTTGCCGCTCGGCCGCACGTTGCCGATCACCGGCACCCGGCGGCTGAACCGCTCGAAGTCGTCCAGCCCGATCTCCTGCCCGGCGCGGCGGGCCATGGCGATCAGGTGGATGATGGCGTTGGTGGAGCAGCCCATGGCCATGGCGACCGCGATGGCGTTCTCGAACGCTTGCCGGGTCAGGATGCGCCGGGGCGTCAGGTCCTCCCACACCATGTCCACGATGCGCCGCCCGCTCTCGGACGCGAGCCGGATGTGTCCGGCGTCCGCCGCGGGGATGGAGGACCCGCCTGGCAGCACGGTGCCGCAGGCCTCGGCGATGGCGGTCATGGTGGAGGCCGTGCCCATGGTCATGCAGGTGCCGTAGGAACGGGCGATGCCGCCCTCCACGCCCAGCCAGTCCTGGTCGGTGATCTTGCCCGCCCGCAGCTCGTCCCAGTACTTCCAGCTGTCGGACCCGCTGCCCAGGGTCTTGCCTTGCCAGTTGCCGCGCAGCATGGGGCCGGCGGGCACGAAGATCGCCGGGATGTTCATGCTGGTGGCCCCCAGCAGCAAGGCGGGCGTCGTCTTGTCGCAGCCGCCCATCAGCACTGCGCCGTCCACGGGGTGGGAGCGCAGCAGCTCCTCCGTTTCCATGGCCAGCATGTTGCGATACATCATCGTGGTCGGCTTGACGTAGCTTTCCGACACCGACAGCGCCGGCAGCTCCACCGGGAAGCCGCCTGCCATCAGGATGCCGCGCTTTACGTCGTCCACGCGCGTCTTGAAGTGCATGTGGCAGGGTTGCAGGTCGGACCAGGTGTTCAGGATCGCGATTACCGGCTTGCCCGTCCATTCCTCCGGCGCGTAGCCCATCTGCATGGCGCGGCTCCGATGCCCGAAGGAGCGCAGGTCCGCCGGGCCGAACCAACGGCGGCTGCGCAGCTCCTCCGGCGTCTTGCGCCGGTGCAGCGGGCCGTCGGGCACGTCGCCGGGTTCCAGGTGCGCGGGCGTCTGGGGGGTGTCTGGCATGGTGTGCTTCCTTCGTTACGCGGCGGCTTCGGACCGCAATTCCAGGCGCTCGATTTCGCCGACCACCACAAGGTAGCTCAGGATCGCGACGGCGGCGTTAGCGCCGATGAACACCAACGTGCCTTTAAACGACCCGGCGCCCTGGATGATGGTGCCGATCACGACGGGCGTCGTGGTGGACGAGACGTTGCCGAATCCCGCTTCAGGAAACGGAGGTTCCAGTGACCCATGCGCGGTGCAGTTGCGGCGCTCTCACGCTGACGCTTCCAGGGCCATCGAAATTGGTTGTCGCCTGCCACTGCCTCGACTGCCAACGGAGAACCGGCGCGCCGTTCGGCGTGGGCGCCTTTTACCCGGTCGATGCCGTCATCATGTCTGGAACTCCGAAAGAGTTCACCCGCGACGCAGCAAGCGGCGGGACGGTCCGCACCTACTTTTGTCCAAACTGCGGGTCAACGGTCTGCTGGAAGGCCGACAACCTGCCATCAATGATCGGCGTCGCAGTCGGTGCGCTGGCCGACCCAGAACACCCGGCCCCCGTCAGATCGGTTTTCGAGCAGTCGAAACATGATTGGGTTCACATTGATGGTGCCGTCGAACACTTCCAGCAAAGCAGTGTGGCAAAAAGCTCAGGCTGAGACACCGGAGGTGCTTCCTGAACGCCTCAAGCCGTAAGGAGCAGTCCATGCGTCAGCGGACCTTGCCTGCTTGCGCTTCCAATGCCTCCGCTAGCAGGTCCAGCAGCGCGAGCGCGAAGGCGTGCATGTTGGCGGCGCGGTCGCCGTGCCCGGTTTCCACCGTGGCGACGCGCTCGGCGGGGCCGCTCACGGCGATGCAGGTGTGGCCGGGCGCGTCGCCGTAGCGGTTGCCGTCCGGGCCGGCCGCCCCGGTCTCGGCGACGCCCCATGTCGTGCCGAGGCGCTCCCGCACCGTGCGGGCCAGCAGCAGGGCATACGGCTCGGAGGCTGACCGGATGCCCTGCATCTGGGCCGGGGTAATGCCAAGGAGGACGGTCCGCGCGTCTTGGGTGTAAACCACGGCGCCGCCCTGGAAATAGGCGCTGGCACCCGGCACCGACAGCAGGGCCGCGGACACCAGACCGCCCGACGAGCTTTCGGCGATGCCGATTGTTTCCCGCCGCGCCTTGAGCAGCGCGCCGAGCCGCTCGGCCTTGGGCAGCAGAACTTGCATCGGGGGTCCTTTCACGGGTGGCGCCCACCCTGCCGCAGGACGATACCCGGATCAACGGCAGGCGCCGGCAGTTCCAAAGGCGCAACCTCCGTCGTTATACAGGGCGAATGCAGCGCACAACCTTCCAGGAGAGTTGCCCGGCCGTCCTCCCCAGCCGCGCCGACCCGGCATGACGGCCGCAGGGCAGGGTGCCGGGGGCGCAGCGGGAACCGTTCTCCGCGACGACGGCCCGTGGCTGATCCTGCCGGGGTTCATGCCGGACGCCGTGGGCTTCGCGGCGCGGACCACGCTGGCGGCCCTGCTGGCCTATTTCGTCGCCTTCGCCATCCAACTCGACACCGCGTCGAGCGCCGGGCTGTGCGTGGCGATCGTGGCGCAGCCGACTCCCGGCATGGCGATGTCCAAGGCGTTCTACCGCGTGCTCGGCACGCTGCTGGGCGGCGCGGTCGCGCTTGCGCTGGTGGCGCTGCTTCCGCAGGACCGCACCACCTTGCTGGCGGCGTTCGCCCTGTGGCTCGGCGCCTGCACCTTTGTCGCGGCCCTGCTGCGGGATTTCCGGGCCTACGGGGCGGTGCTGTGCGGCTACACGGTGGCCATCATCGCCATCTCGGGCATCGACGCGCCGGACGGGGTCTTCCTCGCCACGCTCAACCGGGTGGCGGCCATCCTGCTGGGCATTGCGTCCGTCGCGGCGGTGAACGCCCTGTTCTCCCATGCCGTCGCGTTCGAGGCCCTGGTGGCGGCGCTGCGTCGGCGGCTCGCGGCGGCGGAGGCGCTGGCGTTGTCGGCGCTGACCGGGCAGGACCTGCCAAGCGAGCCGCTGCCGGCGCAGGAGGGCGCGAGCATCCTGGCGCGCCGCACCGACGCCAGCTACGCCGCGACGGAGCTGCCGAACGGGCGGGCGCGCAACGCGGGCGCACGGGCGGCGATTACCGGGC
>CALMAB010000606.1 GCA_937858325.1 uncultured Acetobacteraceae bacterium | reverse complement strand
GTGTGGGAGATGTTTGAGACCGAGCGCCCCAGCCTGGTGCCGTATGGCGGGCGGTTCGACGGGTTCCACGCCGTGCCCGCCTCGGTGTCCAAGACCTGCCTCGTGCGGTTCGACAACAACCGCTACTCGGTGTCGGCGCATGCGGTGGGGCGGCCAGTGGAGATCCGGGCCTATGCCGACCGGATCGAGTTGCGCCAAGGCGGCCAGCCGGTCGGCGAGCATGCCCGGTGCTTTGGCCGGGACCAGACGGTGTTCAACCCGTGGCACTACGTGCCGGTGCTGGCCCGCAAGCCGGGCGCGTTGAGGAACGGCGCGCCGTTCAAGGACTGGCTGCTGCCCGCCGGGCTGGAGCGGATCCGGCGCAAGCTGGCGGGCGGGGCCGACGGGGACCGGCAAATGGTCAGCATCCTGGCCGCGGTGCTGAGCGACGGCCTGCCTGCCGTCGAGGCCGCCTGCCTTGAGGCTTTGCGGGAGGGCGTCCATTCCGCCGATGTCGTGCTCAACATCCTGGCCCGACAGCGTGAACCTGCCGCCCCGATCAGCATCATGACCCCGGACGCGCTGCAGCTGCGGCACGCGCCTGTGGCCGACTGCGCCCGCTATGACACCCTGAGGAGGCCTATGTGATGGAGCGTTCCGAGATCCTGACCACCATGGCGGAGCTGAAGCTTTACGGCATGAAGGCGGCCTACGACGAGATCATCAGCACGGCGGTGAAGCGCCAGCACGAGCCCGTCCGCATCGTCGGCGACCTGCTGACGGCGGAGATCTCCGAAAAGCAGGCGCGCTCGATCCGTTACCAGATCACGATCGCCAAGCTGCCCTTGGCCAAGGACGTGGACGACTTCGCCTTTGACGGCACGCCGATCAACGAAGCCTTGGTGCGCGACCTCGCAGGCGGCGGGTTCATCGCCCACCAGCGCAACGTCGTGCTGGTCGGCGGCACCGGCACCGGCAAGACCCACCTCGCCATCGCGATCGCCCGGGCCTGCCTCCGCGGCGGCGCGCGCGGCCGCTACTTCAATGTCGTCGACCTGGTGAACCGCCTGGAAGCGGAAGGGCGCGCGGGCCGCCAGGGCCGGATGGCGGAGCATCTGTGCCGCATGGACTTCGTGGTGCTCGACGAACTGGGCTACCTGCCGTTTGCCCAGTCTGGCGGCCAGTTGCTGTTTCACCTGATCAGTCGTCTTTACGAGCAGACCTCGGTGATCGTCACCACCAACCTGGCGTTCGGCGAATGGCCCAGCGTGTTCGCAGGCGACGCCAAGATGACCACGGCGCTGCTCGACCGCCTGACCCACCATTGCGACATCGTCGAAACCGGCAACGAGAGCTGGCGCTTCAAGAACCGCCTCTGATCAGGGGGGATGCGCGCTGTGGCCTGCTCCGGAACCGACGGTTCCGGAGCAGGCCACAGCGCAGGCTGATCCGTGTCGGAAAGGGGGTTCCTTTTGGACGCCGATACGGGGTCCCGATCCCGTGCCGATTGACAGGGCACCGCACCGAGCACTTCCGCCTCTGACCGGTTAGCAGGCATGCCGGTGAAACCTGCCAAGGAGAGTCGTCGCCTCACGGAAGCCACAGTAGAAGCCGAACTTTCCCGACCTCACGCCGCCGAGAGGGCACGGCTTCTGCGTGGAGGAGAGGAAGGGCGCAGGGTGACCCCATGCGTGGTCACCTCGAAGCGGGCTGCTGGATAAACCGAGCGTGCCAGTTCCAGAGACTCGGCAAATGGCGCCTTGAAATGCTTCAAAGCGCCGACACCGTGTCCGAACTGCGCCCGCAGAGCTACCCAGGAGACTGGCGTGTCATCCTCAATTGCAGGAAGGCGGTAGCAGAGCCAGCAGTAGACATCGAGCGCCATCGCACTGTTGCGGATCCGGCCGACGGCGTCGCGATCAATCGCTACTGGATACCTGTGCAGGCTGTCATAGTATGCCTGGGATAGGCGCAGCCTCTTGATGAATGGTCGGCTATTATCGGTGTCGTACTCGAATGCTTCGACAATCCGGTCGTTCACTAGAAACCCTTTGGTGTCCGAGCCGATTCGAAAGCTCACTCGGCAGCGTGCGAGCCGCTCCGGCTGCTCCAGCACCGAGTCGGCGACTTTCCCGCCGTCTGGCAACCCCAAGCGGCGCAGAACATCGTATGCCGTCTCGCCCAGTTCTATGTTGCGGCTGCCGCGTTCAAGGCATTCTGAGCCGACCGCGATCTGCAGCACGCGTGCATAAGCTCCGAACGGCACTCCGACTTGCTGAAGGCTGCCATCGTCCAATGGACGCGAGCCGCCTTCGACGATGATAGCCGCATAGGGCGTATCGATGCGCCACGCTTGCTCGGCGGCCCCTTTTGGGCGGCGGTATGGCAGGCCCAGCATGCACCAACCGCTGTAAACGTAGCCCGCCGCCCCTTCCGGGTTCCCGGTCCTTGCCAGCGCTTCAGCTGTCTCGGCTGCCACCGCGATGA
>CALMAB010000605.1 GCA_937858325.1 uncultured Acetobacteraceae bacterium | reverse complement strand
GACCGAGAGGTCGCCGCACGCCGCGTGCTCGCGGAAATACTCCTGCTCGGCCAGATGCGGGCTGAAATACGCCGCCGAGCCGATCCCGTCGGCGGCCATCGCCGTCTGGATCGCGGCACGCTGCGGCGCCAGCTCCGGCGGCAGCAGCGGCAGGCTGTCCTCCGGCAGCGGCACCACCGAGCCGTCCGCCAGGTGCAGCACCGGGATCGGCTCGCCCCAGTAGCGCTGGCGGGAGAACAGCCAGTCGCGCAGGCGGTATGTGACCTTCGGCGTGCCGGCGCCGTGCTCCCGGAGCCAAACGACCATCGCCCGCTTGGCCTCGGCCACGCTCAACCCGTCGAGGAAGCCGGAGTTCACCATGCGGCCGTCGCCCTCGTGGGCCGCGTCCTGCACGCCCACGCCGCCGTCCACCACCTGCACGACCGGCAGGCCGAAGGCGCGGGCGAAGGCGTGGTCGCGCTGGTCGTGGCCCGGCACCGCCATGATGGCGCCGGTGCCGTAGCCGCCCAGCACGTAGTCGGCGACCCAGACCGGCAGGCGGGCGCCGTTGGCCGGGTTGACCGCGTGCGCGCCGGTGAACACGCCCGTCCTTCCGCGTCCCGCGTCGGTGCGCGCCGCCTCGCCCAGCGCCGCGGCGCGCGCGACATAGGCGTCCACCGCCGGCCGCGCGTCCGGTGCCGTGATGCCGGGCAGCGATGGGTGCTCCGGGGCGAGCACGCAGTAGGTGGCGCCGAACAGGGTGTCGGGGCGCGTGGTGAACGCCACCAGCTCGCCGGCGCCGCCGTCCACCGGGAAGGCGATTTCCGCCCCTTCCGACCGGCCGATCCAGTTGCGCTGCATGGCCTTGACGCCCTCGGGCCAGTCCAGGGCGTCAAGGCCGTCCAGCAGCCGGTCGGCATAGGCGGTGATGCGGAGCATCCATTGCCGCATCAGGCGGCGGACCACCGGGTCGCCGGTTTCCACGTACTTGCCGTCCTTGACCTCCTCGTTGGCCAGCACGGTGTTCTGGGCGGGGCACCAGTTGACGGCCACCTCCGCCTGGTAAGCCAGGCCGCGCTCGTACAGCTTCAGGAAGATCCACTGCGTCCAGCGCAGGTAGCCGGGGTCGGTGGTCGCGATCTCCCGATCCCAATCGTAGGAAAAGCCCAGGCGCCGCACCTGGCCGCGGAAGCTGTCGATGTTGCGCCGGGTGGTGACGGCCGGGTGGATGCCGGTGCGCATGGCGTAGCGCTCGGCCGGCAGGCCGAAGCTGTCCCACCCCATCGGGTGCAGCACGTTGAAGCCCTGCATCCGCTTGGTGCGGGCCAGGATGTCGGTGGCGGTGTAGCCCTCCGGGTGGCCGACGTGCAGCCCGGCGCCGGACGGATAGGGAAACATGTCGAGCACGTAGAACTTCGGCTTGGCCGGGTCGATCTCGGCTTTGAAGGTGCGGTGTTCCGCCCAGTAAGCCTGCCACTTCGGCTCGATCGCCTTTGGATCGTATGTCATCTGCTCGTCCTTGCCCGCGCTGCCGTTGGCGCGCCGGGCTCCACTGCACGTTTCGCCGCGGTTGCTGGAGCTTCTACGGCCGCCGGAGCTCCACCTGCCGGCAGCCGCACGAAAGTCGGCGTGCGGGAAGGGGCCGCGGAAACGGCGTGATGCCAGCGGCCTGTTGCCCCACCTTTTCCGTCATTGCGAGCCGCCTTGGCGGCGCGGCCATCCAGGGGCTGCCAGCACGGCGCTCTGCCCCTGGATTGCCATGCCGCCGGGCCTGGCCATGGGCGTCCCAGCCTGCACGGGGCTGCTCACCGCGCCACGGGCACCGCGACCTCGTTGCGGCGCAGCGGCGGCAGGGTCCAGGGCGGGTCGTAGAACCACGCCACCGGCTCGCCCGTCGCGTGCCAGGCGGTGCCGCCCAGCGCCGTCATCAGCGCCTTCGTGCGGTCTGCCACCGTGTCCGCCGACGCGGTGCCGGAAAAGCGCAGCACGGCCACCGTTTCCTCCGGCACCGGCACGATCCGCACCCGGGCGTCGTTCGGCACCGGCGGGTCGGTCAACGCGGCGGGCAGGAAGAAGCGGATCGCCCAGCCCCTTTCGCCCGATGCCTGCGCAACGGGGGCCTGCGCGACGGGCGCGGTCATGGCGATGCGCTCGCCAGGTTGGGCGGCCTGGGCCACCGGCGCGGTCATGTCGATCCGCTGGCGGCCCGCGTTGCCGCCGAAGATGTAGCCGGCCAGGCGGCGGAAGCCCTCGCCGCGGGCGTTGTAGGCGTCGCCGGATACCGTGGTCTCGGCGGCGAGGCGGGGGGCGTAGCGGCGGATTTCCACGTCGCCCACGCGCTCCACCGTGCTGTGCCGCGGCTCTTCCGTGCCGCTGCGGATGCCGAAGGCGGAGCACGCGCCGAGCAGCAGGCTTCCGAGCAGCGTCGCCATGGGGAGCATCCTCACGTTCAATCCGCCGCCAGCGCTTGGTCCGGGGCGGTGCCGGCCAGCGCCGAGCGCAGCGCCTGCGCGAGGTCGGGGAGCTTGTAGGGCTTGCGCAGCATGGGCG
>CALMAB010000604.1 GCA_937858325.1 uncultured Acetobacteraceae bacterium | reverse complement strand
CCCCCCCCTCGCCGGAGCTGCCCAGGGATGCCGGAAGGCTGGAAGCAAGCGACGAGAACGCCTCTGGCGCCGCGGAGCCCAGGCCAGAGCCCAAGCCGGCCCTGAAGCCAGAGCTTGCGCCGGGACCCGCGCCAGCGCCAGCACCGGGACCTGCGCCGTTCAACATGTCGCTGAACGAGTTTGGCGACGGCTTGGGTGGCGGCTGAACGGGTCCGCCAGGATGTGCCGCCGGGTTGGTCACCGGCAAGTGTTCCTGTGGTGAGGAAATCCTCATGAGACTGCTCCTGGTTGATGGAGCGTCCATGATTGGTGGGCAAACCTGCCTTCAACCTGACCTTGCGAACTCCCACCCGCGTTCTTCATGCTTCGCCGGCTTGGGCCACCACCTCGCGCAGCCGGGCCAGGGCGTTCGCCTCGCGGGTGATCGCCTCGCGATGGCTGCTCACCCGGGCGGCCAGTCCGGTGCGGGTTGGCGGCGGCGATCACGACGTCGCATCCAGTGGATTGCGCGCCGACACCTGCAAGACTTCCGCAAGACTTCTGCAAGACCTAGGCCATTTCCTCGAAGAACGGCAAAGTTCAAAAGGAACATCCGGCAAGTTCGCTCAACCTGGTCTGTGCGCCGGTGCAGCCCTGGCTTTAGATGCATAAACGTAATATTTGGCCAACGCACGGCTCTTCTGCCACAAGTGCTTCACAACATGCGCCACTTGATTGCAAGCCTTGCCTTGGCCGGTCTAAAGCATAGCCGTATCCGGGCAGGCCACTCGGCGCGCGTGCCAGGCAAGGAGCCGTTTCGATGACCGACCACCCTGCCGGACGTTCCGGCGCGAACGGCTTCGCGCCGCCGCATCCGCTCGCGCTGCGGTTTGCCCTCCCGCTGCTTCTCGCGTCGGTCCCGGCCGCAGCCCTGGCACAGCAGCCCGGCCCGGCAACGCCGCCAGCCCAAGGCGCTGCCAACGCGCGGACGCCGACCTGGTCAGGCCCGTACCAGCCTGTTGCGCTCACCGTCGGCGCCGGGAAGCTGCTGCGGCTGCCCTCGCCCGCGGGCAGCATTCTCGTAGCCGACCCGTCCATCGCCGACGTGCAAACGCCGGGCGCGTCGGAGATCGTCGTGTTCGGCCGCAAGCCGGGCCGCACCACGCTGCTGATCCTGTCCCGCAACGGCGCCACCATCGCCTCCTACGCGCTCACGGTCGAACTCGACCTGTCGGCGCTGCAATCGGCGTTCCGGGCCGAGGCGGGCGACCTGCCCGTCCGCTTGCTGCGCGTGCCGCATGGCCTCGTCCTTGAGGGTGTCGTTCCCACGCCCGGCGCCGCCGCGCGCCTGCAGAGCTTGGCCCAGGGCTACCTGTCGGGTGGCGAAACGCTGGTGAACCACCTCCAGGTAGGATCGCCCGCCCAGGTCAACCTGCGCGTGCGCGTGGCCGAGGTTTCGCGCAACGTGTCGCGCTCGCTCGGCTTCAACTGGGCCACCGTGTTCCGCGCCGGCTCCTTCCTGATCGGGCTGCAGACCGGCGGGGCCGCGGGTGGGGCGTTCGCCAACCAGGCCGGCACCCTGTTCAACGGCGGCGGCAACATCGGCGCCAGCGTCGGGTCGCGCACCGCGAGCGGCACGCTGGTGCTCGATGCCCTGGCCAACGAGGGCCTGGTCACGATGCTGGCCGAACCCAACCTCACCACCACGTCCGGCGAAGCGGCGACCTTCCTCGCCGGCGGACAGTTCCCGATCCCGGTGCCGCAGGCGTTGGGCGTCACGTCCATCGAGTACAAGAACTACGGCGTCAGCGTCGGCTTCACGCCGACGGTGCTGTCGTCCGGCATGATCAGCATGAAGGTAAGCCCGGAGGTCAGCTCGCTGACGACCGCAGGCCAAAGCACCATCAACGGCACCCTCGTGCCCGCCTTGACCACCCGGCGCGCGGAAACGACGGTGCAGCTCGCTTCTGGCCAAAGCTTCGCCATCGCCGGGCTGCTGCAGAACAACGTGGCGAACAACGTCCAGAAGATCCCCTGGCTCGGCGACATCCCGATCCTCGGCGCGCTGTTCCGCTCGACGCAGTTCCAGCGCGACCAGACCGAACTGCTGATCGCCGTCACCGCCTACGTCGTCCAGCCAACCGACCAAGTGCCGTCGCTGCCGACGGACGACCTGCGCCCACCCACGGATTTCGAGCGCCTGCTGCTCGGCCGCGTCGCCGTCCCCGCCGGCCCGCCATCCGACCCCACGCGCATGCCCGTCCTGCACGGGAGCGCCGGGTTCCTTTTCGAATGAGCGGCGCCATGCCACGTTGCGCCGTCCTGCTGGCGCTGCTGCTCGCGCGCTGCGCCGATCCGGCCATCGACCGGGGCCGCTCCCCGCCCATCGTGCTGTCCAGGGCGGCGGTCGTCGTTCCGCTCGACGAGCCGTCGCCCGGCCCAGCGTTCGCGTCCGCCATCAGGCTCCTGGGCGGCCCAAGGGCCTCCAATGCGATCCATGCCCAGATCGGCGCGGGCGACCGGCGCCAGTTCAACGCGACCTGGGCGGAGTTGCTGCGGGCGGGCCTCGATCCGGTGCGGATCAGCGTGCTGCCCCGCCCGGACGGGCTTGTCCTGTGCACCCGCACCTATGCTTCCGTCGCCGGTTGCCGTTCGGCCATAGCGCCCGGGCCACTCGGGGACGTTTCCCAAAGCTTTCAAAGCATCGCCGAGTGCGAGCAAGCCCGTACGCTGGCAGGCAGCCTCGTGGATCCTGCGGACCTCGTGGCGCCGCCGGCACCGGAACTGGCCGACGGCGGCAAGGCGGCGAGCGCCGTGCTGAGGTGGCAGAACGCGGCAACGCGCCCGACGGCCGCGCCGGGCGACGCGAACGGCGGCGGCGGCGGTCAGTCCGGGCTTGGCGCCGTCCCGGCTTCAGCTGGCTTGGACGGCTTGGCGCCCGCCGGGGCCGGCAATCCGCTGACGTCCTTCGCCCCGCTCCCCGGTGCGCCTGTCGTCCCCGCGCCATTGCCGTTGGGCGGGGCGCCGGCGAGGGCTGAGTAGATGCGGGCGTTCTGCGCCAGGTCAGCCGGTTTCAGCGCAGCGCCTCCGGCCTGCATCGCCCTTTGCAGGTCGCCGGCCATCCCGTAAGCCAGCGCCAAGTTGCCATCCACCGTTGCGATCTGGTTCGGTTCCGCGCCGCGGCCGACCAGGTCGGCGCGCAGGCTGTTCAGTTCCCGGATCGCTGCGGCAGCCTCACCGGACAACGCCAGCGACAGCGCAAGGTCGTTACGTGCCGCGACGTGGCTCGGGTTGATCGCGAGCGCATGCCGGTAAGCCGCCTGCGCTTCGGCGTGGTTGTGCGCAAGATCAAGCGCCACGCCCAACGCGACGAGAAGCGCCGTGTCCGCCGGATGGGACGCAAGCCCGCGCTGGAACACGCCGGCGGCGACGTCGGCCTGGTGCCTTGAGACGAGAAGCTGTCCAAGGGCCAGCGAGACGGCGGGATCGTCGGGGTCACGCGCCTGCGCCTGCCGCAAGACCTTGACACCCTCATCCGCCCGCCCCGCCCCCGCCAGCGCGCGGGCGTAGCGGATCTGCAGCTGCGAATCGGTGGGTGCGAGCTTCGCCGCCCGCTCGAGGAACGTGATGGCGGACTGGACATCGCCTGCCTGGACGGCGGCCTCGGCGACGCGCGCCAGCGCTTGGGGGTTGTTCGCGGCGCGTTGCTCTGCCGCCTCGTCAACACGCCCCGGCTCCGAAACACAGGCGGCAAGCGAGACGGCGCAGACAAGCAGGACTGTCGAGAAGTGCGGCATCCAGGAACCTATGCCGGCACGGCACGGGGCAGGCAAGGCCGTCGTGCCCGCAGCCCGGCGGTGCCGATCACCGGCTGTGGGTTTCGCCACAGACCGCACGCGAGGGCCTGGGCATCAATGCGGCGCGGCCAAGGCACGGCGACGGGCCTGCTGAGCGTCGCGCCGCCTCGCCGAAGCAGCGCAAGCGCAGCGGCCCACCAACAGGAGTTCTGGCAATGCGACCCAACGCCCGGTTCCGCCAATGAGCAGGATCACCTCGCAGCCCCCGGTCAAGCTGGATGTCGCCGTGGCCCGGACCCTGCTGGAACCGGTCGATGCCGCGACGCGCGCGGACCTCCAGGCCGCGCAGGCGCTCATGCCGGGCAAGAACCTCGATACCGAAACGATCGACCCGACCGGCCTGGTGGGCGAGGTGTTCACCCTCATCATGCCGAGCCTGACCAATCCCGGCGTCCTGCGCCTCGAACGCCGCCGGCTGCTGCTCGACCGCCTTGAAGCCCGGGCCGGCGCACGCAGCCACGATGACCCGCTGGCGGCCAGCATGCTGATGGCGCTGCGGCACGAGCTGGCGAACCTCGTGCTGCTGCGGCGCAACCGCGACAGCCTGATCGAGGGCTGAACCGCATGGACGCCGAGCAGCGCGACCTCCTCCTGTCGATGGCCTACCTTTATTCGGCCTGCAGCCGCGAGCGCCGGGCGTTGCCGTTGCTGCTGCTCGTGGCCGCCGAGCATCCCGCCGACCGGGACTGCCTCCGCGCCCTGGCCCACGCCTACACGGCAACCGGTCAGGGGGACCTGGCCATGACGGTCATAGAGCGCCTGGAAGCACTTGAAGGCGAACCGTGCAGCCGCGGCCTGCTGCTGCTGCGCAGCCGCGCCCTCCATGCCCAATCGAAGCTCACCGAGGCGCGGGCCTGCTTCGCGCGCTATGCCGACGCCCCGGCCGCGGACGCCGCCGGGAACGCCGACAGGAACGCCGCATGAACCGCGCCGCGTTGCTGGCGGTGCTCCGGGCCGTCGCCGGGCGGCAGGACCTCGTCCTCGTCACGGTCCTGATGCTGACCGTCAGCATGTTGATCATGCCGCTGCCGGCCGGGCTGGCCGACGTGCTGATCGGCTGCAACCTCGGCATCTCCGTCCTGCTGCTGATGGTGGCGGTCTATCTGCGCTCGCCGCTGGAGCTGACGGCGCTGCCGGGCATCATCCTGGTTTCCACCGTGTTCCGCCTGGCGCTCGAGGTGACGGTGACGCGCCTGATCCTGACCGAAGCGGACGCCGGGGCCATCGTCGATACGTTCGGCCAGTTCGTCATCGCCGGCAACGTGGTGGTCGGGCTCGTGGTGTTCCTCATCATCACCACCGTCCAGTTCATCGTCATCACCAAGGGCACCGAACGGGTTGCCGAGGTCGGCGCCCGCTTCACCCTCGACGCGCTGCCCGGCAAGCAGATGAGCGTGGACAGCGACCTGCGCTCCGGCGACATCGACCAGGCCGAGGCGCGCCGCCGCCGGGCCGACGTGGAGCGGGAAAGCGCGTTGCACGGCGCGATGGACGGCGCGATGAAGTTCGTCAAAGGCGACGCGATCGCCGGCCTGATCATCATCCTGGTCAACTTCGTCGCCGGCATCGGCATCGGCGTCGGCCAGCACGGCATGGCGATCAGCGACGCGCTGCACACCTACACGCTGCTGACGGTCGGCGACGCCCTGATCTCGCAGATCCCCGCGCTGCTGCTGTCGCTCACGGCGGCGGTGGTGGTCACCCGGGTCGGCGGCAGAGGGACCGACCTCGGCCGTGACATGGTGGGCCAGCTCGTCTCGGACCCGAAGGCCCTGCGCCTGGGAGGGGTGATCCTGTTCGGCATGGCCCTGATCCCCGGCTTCCCGAAGCCGGTGTTCCTGGTGATCGCCCTCGTCTTCATCGCGGCCAGCAAGCCCGATTGGCGGCTGGTCAGGCGGCTCCCCGAACTATGGCGCGGGCCTGCGGAGCTCGTCCCCGACTCCGAGCGCGTCGCGATGGTCGTGGACACGCGCGACGCCGAGGCGACCGCCTCGGTGGCGGTCAGCCTCTCGCCCGGCCTGATGGCCGCCATCGGCGGGCCGCCGCTCGCACGCCTTCTCGCCGCGGCGTCCGCGCAGGTCGAGCAGGAGCTTGGCATCAAGGTCCCCGACCCGTTGCTGCGCACTGCGGCCAGGCACGAGGGCATGCACTACTCGATCGACCTTGAGGACGTGCCCATCGAGGAGAACGAGCTGCGTCCCGACCGGCTGCTCCTGCGGGACGACCCGGTCCATCTCGAGCTCGCCGGCGTCGATGCCGAGCAAGGCCCGCCGTTGCTCGGCGCCAAGCCCTCGTTCTGGATCGACCGCTCCCACGAAGCCCGGCTGCGCGGGGCGGGCATCGGCTTCAACGACGCCGGCGCGGTGATCGCGGCCCGGCTGCGCACGGTCCTGCGCCAGCGCGCCCCGCACTTCATGGGCCTGCAGGAAGCGAGGAACCTGGTGCAGCGGATCGAGCCGAAGTTCGGCGACCTCGTGCGCGAGGTGACCCGGGTCGTGCCGGTGCAGCGGCTCGCGGACGTGCTGCGCCGGCTGGTCGAGGAACAGGTGTCGCTGCGCAACATCCGCGTCGTGCTCGAAACGCTGGTCGAGTGGGGCGAGCGGGAAAGCCGCGTGCTGATCCTGGTGGAGTTCGTGCGCCAGGCGCTGTCGCGGCAGATCTGCCATCGCCACGCGAACCCGCAGAAGCTGCTGTCCGCCTACGTGCTCGCGCAGGACACCGAACAGCTCGTCCGCGACGCCATACGCGAAACGTCGTCCGGCCCGTTCCTGGCGCTGGAGTCCGAGGTGTCGGACCGCCTGGTCGCCGTGTTCCGCGAGCGGCTCGGCCAGCATGAGCCGGGGCCGGGGCAGCCCATCGTCGTGACCTCGGTCGATGTGCGCCGCTTCGTGCGCGGGCTGCTGGCCAGGAACGGGATCGACGTGGCGGTCCTGTCCTACCAGGACCTGGCGCCCGAGTTTCCCGTGCAGCCCATCGGCCCGATTGGGCTGAGGGCGGTGTCTGCGCCTCCAACCGCCGTCGCGAGCTGACAGGCGGCCGCATTCCGTATCGATCCAACACAAAGGAGCTATCCCATGAGGCTGATGATCGTGTTCCATGACTTGAAGCTGGCGCAGCACATCGCGGTCGGGCTCAACGCCGCGGGTTTCGGCACCGACGCGTTTTCCACCATCGAGGACGCGTCCACCGCGATGCGCGTGGGGCACTACGAGATGGTGATCGTCGAGCGCCGGCTCGACGACGGCGACGCGGTCGCGTGGCTGCGCGGCCAGGGCCGCAGCAAGCTCGCCGGCACCAGCTTCGTGATCGTGCTTGCCGACAAGGAGGAGGAGCGTGTCGCCGCGCTGGAAGCGGGTGCGGACGACAGCGCGATCAGCCTGATCAGCATGCGCGAGCTGGTCGCGCGCATCCGCGCCGTGCTGCGCCGCCCGCGGATGGCGGTGGAGAGCCGCCTGACGCTCGGCGACCTCAGCCTGTGCACCGTCGCCCGGGAAACGAGCGTCGATGGCCGGTCGGTGCCGATGCAGCGGCGGCAGACGGCGATCCTGGAAGTGCTGCTGCGCCGGGGCGGCCGTGTCGTGCCCCGGCCGTTGCTGGAGCAGGACATCTACGGCTTGCAGGCCGTTTGCCCGAACTCGCTCGAGGTGCGGATCAGCCGCCTGCGCCGCCAGCTCGCCGAGGCCGGCTCGATGACCACGATCGAGACGGTCCGCGGCGTCGGCTACAGGCTGACCGCGCCGCCGCAGCCGTCCCTGCGTGGCTGACGGCCGGATACTTGGCATCTTCCTGCGAGCGGGGCGGATTCGTTCACGCTCACGGGTCAGCTTCAGGTCAGCTTTCCGCGTCAACTTCACCTTTTCTGCAAAAGCAAGGAAGAGCAGATGACATCCATACCAACCGCCGAGTCCGCCGCAGCGCACGGAGGCCAGGGTCCGGCCGCCGCGCCGGCCCAGGATCTGACCGCCAGCCTTGAGTCGCTCATCGGCCAATTCGCCCAGCTCATCGAGCAGTTGAGCCAGGGTTCGGCCCCTCCCGCCAGCGCCGCCCCTGCCAGTGC
>CALMAB010000603.1 GCA_937858325.1 uncultured Acetobacteraceae bacterium | reverse complement strand
CCCCGGAATGCCGGGAATGCGACTACTGCCTCAGCCAGAAGACCAACCTGTGCCAGAAGATCCGGGTGACGCAGGGCCGCGGCGTGATGCCGGACGGCACCAGCCGCTTCAGCTTCCAGGGCAAGCCGGTCTTGCACTACATGGGCTGCTCGACCTTCGCCAACTTCACGGTCCTTCCCGAAATCTCCTTGGCCAAGGTCAGGGAGGACGCGCCATTTGAAAAAATCTGCTACATCGGCTGCGGCGTCACCACCGGGGTGGGCGCGGTGATCTTCACCGCCAAGGTCAAGCCCGGCGACAACGTCGTCGTGTTCGGCCTGGGCGGCATCGGGCTGAACGTGGTGCAAGGCGCCAAGCTGGCCGGCGCCGACATGATCGTGGGCGTGGACATCAACCCGGGCCGGCGCGAGCTGGCCGCGAAGTTCGGCATGACCCATTTCGTCAACCCTAAGGAGGTCGGCGGCGACATCGTGCCCCACCTCGTGGAGCTAACCAAGGGCGGCGCTGACCACAGCTTCGAGTGCGTGGGCAACCCGACCCTGATGCGCCAGGCCTTGGAATGCGCGCACAAGGGCTGGGGCAAGAGCACGATCATCGGCGTGGCCGGGGCTGGCCAGGAAATCAGCACCCGGCCGTTCCAGCTGGTGACGGGCCGGGTCTGGCAGGGCAGCGCCTTTGGCGGCGCGCGGGGACGCACGGACGTGCCGCGCATCGTCGATTGGTACATGGAGGGCAAGATCAACATCGACGACCTGATCACCCACATCCTGCCGCTGGATCAGATCAACGAGGGCTTCGACCTGATGACCCGGGGAGAAAGCATCCGCAGCGTCGTGGTCTACTGACCCTCGGCAGGGATGCCCGGCGCGTTTGCTACGCCGGGCGTTCCCGGGGCTTGTCCACCTCGCAGCGCCAGCCAGATAGGCGGAAGCGCGGGTGTTCCATGACGTATTCCTGGGCAATCGTCTGCGCCCTGATGGCGCATTGGATGGGGCTGCCCACGGGTTCCCGCACCTCCCGCGGCTCCATGCAGCGGTCCAGCGTGCTCGACAAGCAATAAACAAGGACCAGCTCGATCATGGCGCGGCGTCTCCAGAGTTCGACCACCCAGACTATGAGGCTCCTCGGCGCGGGCGCAATGGCCCTGGCGTGCTTGGGCGGCGCGGCCCGGGCGCAGGCGCCGACGGACGACCTCCGGCCGCTCAGCCCGGCGCAAGTCGCGCTGTTCGAGACGCCGCACCTGCGCAACGTGGACCGCGCCGAAACGCTCGATTATGGCTTTACCCGCGAAGGCCCGGGCGGGTTCACCGACACGGTTGCGCTGCACGTCCGCCAGGTGAACCCGGACGGCACCAAGTCGCTTGCGTTCGACTACCTGACCGGCGAGCGCCGGGTGCGGTTCCCCGAACTCGACAACTTCCGCGGCAACCCGCTGCTGATGCTCACGCTGGAGCGCGACGTGAACGAGATGAAGGAGGCCGTGGGCCTGTCCACCTCGTTTTTCCGCAACAAGATCCGCGAAGCTTTCGTCACGGGCGCGACGGTTACGGAGGGCACCTTTGACCTCCGTGGGGCCGCCGTACCCGCGCGGGTGATCACCGTCCAGCCGTTCATGGGCGAAGCGCGGCTGGAGCGCATTCCGTCCTTGCAGGCGAAACGCTATACCTTCGTCTTGGCGGATGCGGTGCCGGGCACGCTGGCGGAAATCCGCATTGACCTTCCGGCGGACGCCAAGATGGACACGCCTGCCTTCCGCCAACGCACGGTGTTCACGGGGGTGGAGCCATGATCCGCGCGGGCCTGCTCGCCGCCGCCGGCGCTTTGGCGGCAACCGCCGCGTACGCCCAAACCCGGCACCCCGCGCACGACTACCCGACCGCCACCCGCGCCGACTACGTGATCGGCTGCCTGGCCAGCAACGGCTTCAAGCGGGAGTTCCTGGAACGCTGCGCCTGCGGCATCGACACCATCGCCGACTTGATGCCGTTCGAGGACTATCAAGAGGCCGAGACGGTCCTCAGCATGCAGCGCGGCGGCCTCGGCGACCGCGGCGCCATGTTCCGCGACACCCCGGTCGCCAAGGAGCGCACCGAGCAGCTCAACCGCGCCCAGGCCGAGGTGGCGCTGCAATGCAAGTAGGCTGGGGCAAGTAGGCTAAGCCGGGCGGCGGTCAGCTCCGCCCGGCATCCAATGCGAAGTCCCGGTGGAAGCGCGCCTGGCTGCTGTCCAGCACATCAACCCGCATCGGTCCCGCCCCCTGCGGCACGAAGCCGAAGGTGATCACCGGGTCCTCGCTCAAGGAGATGTCG
>CALMAB010000602.1 GCA_937858325.1 uncultured Acetobacteraceae bacterium | reverse complement strand
GGCACTGGGCACGCTGCTGCTGGTGGCGCTGCGGGGGCAGCGGCGCTGAGGGCTGCTCTTCAGCGGACTGGAAGGTTGACCATCAGTCGCGCTTGCGCTTTCTGCGTCGCGCATGGTGCAATGGTTGCATCACGGGCTTGGAACACCGTTGGGTGCCGACGTTGCAACGCTTCGGCGCCGTCAGTCTCCGTATGTACGCCGACGATCATCGACCGCCGCACTTCCATGTCGTCGGGCCGGACCTCCAGGTGCTGGTCCGCATCTCGGATTTAGCGGTGATTGCCGGGGAAGCCCGGCCGGCTCAGATTGCCACGGCCATGGCGTGGGCGGCTGAGCACAGGGACGCGCTGGCGTTGAAGTGGGCCGAATTGAATGAACGAGGATGAAAGGAGGTCGCGATGCCAAGGAGGACGCTGCCGCGCATTGCTGATGTCATGCCGGGGAAGGCGCCTATGACCCTGCGGGTGCGCTGGCAGCACGGCGGCGAGAGCCTGGTGGACGTATCCGGCCTAATTGGTGCTTTCCATGCATATGCCCCGCTCAGGGAAGACCGGGCGCTGTTCCGCCGGGTCCGCACCGGAGAGCATGGGACGGACGTGGTCTGGACCGACGAGATCGACATGGCGGCGGGTACGCTGTGGCGCTTGGCGCGGGAGCAATCCGGAGAAACGCTGACGGCCGAGGCATTTCACGTTTGGCGGGAGCGCAAGGCTTACACCCTTGACGGGGCAGCCCGGGCGCTTGGCCTCAGCCGTCGCATGGTGGCCTACTATGAACAGGGCGAGAAGCCGATCCCGCGCACGGTCGCGCTTGCCACCCGCGCGTTGGAGATGGCTGGCCCGGATTCAGAACAGGCGGCGTAAAGGACAGCCACAACCGCGCCAACCCGCTCAATACCGCTTATACGGCAAGAACTTCCCCGACATCGTCATCTTCACCCGGTCCCCCTTCTGGTCCGGCTGCCGTTCCAGCGTCATGTCGAAGTCGATGGCGCTCATGATGCCGTCGCCGAACTCCTCGTGGATCATCTCCTTCCACGTCGTGCCGTACACCGACACCAGCTCGTAGAACCGGTAGATCAACGGATCGGTCGGCACGGCGGTGGGCAGCGAGCCGCGATACGGCGCCTCCGCCAGCAGCGCCGCTTCCTCCTCCGACAAGCCGAACAGCGTCGCGGTTTTCTCCGCGGTTTCCGGCGTCATGCTCATCTGGCCCAAGCAGGCGGCGCAGGTCCACACGGGGGCGTAGCCGAGCTTTCCGGCGACCTCCGCCCAGGTCCAGCCCTTCTGCTTCTTGATGCCGCGGATCTTTAGGCCCAGGGCGGTTTTCGCGTCGTTCAACTGATCGTCTCCTCGATGGGTGTAACGGCGGGGCGGACTTCCGGCACCCGGCGACCGTCCCAGCCCTCCGGCCTGCTGCCGGCCAGGGTGCGGGACCGGGCCACCAGGAAATCCACGATGTGGCTGCGCAGCGCATGGTGGCCCGGCGTGCGGTGGATCGTCTGCCGGTCGCGCGGCCGGGGCAGGGTGTTGACCACGATTTCCGCCACCCGCGCGTCGGGGCCGTTGGTCATCAAGAGGATGCGGTCGGCCAGCAGAATCGCCTCGTCCACGTCGTGCGTGATCACCAACGCGGTCTGCCCGGCGTCGGACACCAGACGCAGCACCTCGTCTTGAAGGGTGCCCCGGGTCAGCGCGTCCAACGCGCTGAACGGTTCGTCCATCAGTAGCAAGGATGGCTCGATGGCGAGCGCCCGGGCGATGCCGACCCGCTGCTTCATGCCGCCCGACAGCTCCGCGGGCCTGCGCCCGGCTGCTTCCGTCAGGCCCACCATGTCCAGCACGCGGCGCGCATGGTCCTGCACCCGGCTGCGCGGCCAGTCCCGGTGCCGGCTGCGCACGGCGAAGGCGACGTTGCCCAGCGCCGACAGCCACGGCAGCAGCGCGTGCGACTGGAAGATCACGGCGCGGTCCAGCGCCGGGCCGGAAACCTGGCGCCCGTCCATCACCACCGTGCCGGCGTCCGGCGCTTCCAGCCCGGCCAGGATGTTGAGAATCGTGGTCTTGCCGCAGCCGGAATGGCCGATCAACGCCACGAACTCGCCGCGCTCCACGCCAAACCACAGGTCGCGGAACACCGGGCGGGCGCCGTAGCGCCGGGCGATGCCCTCGACGCTCAGCCAGGGGCGCGGCACCGCTACTCCCGCCACGCGACGGCCCGGGCGGCACGGCCGAGCAACTGGTCCAGCGCCATGCCCACCAGGCCGATCACCAGGATCGCCACCACGATGTCGGCGATGGCGAGGTTGTTCCACTGGTTCCACACGAAGTAGCCGATGCCCGTGCCGCCCACCAGCATCTCGGCGGCCACGATCACCAGCCAGGCGATGCCGATGCTGATGCGGGCACCCGTCATGATGGTGGGCGCGGCGGCGGGCAGGATCACAGCTAGCGCGGTGCGCCATGGCCCGGCCTCCAGCGTGCGGGCCACGTTCAGCCATTCCCGCCGCACGGACGCCACGCCGAAGGAGGTGTTCAGCAGCATCGGCCAGATCGCGCAGATGAAGATGACGAAGATGGCCGAGGCACCGCTGTCCCGGATGGTGTAGAGCGCCAGCGGCATCCAGGCGAGCGGGCTGACCGGGCGCAGCACCTGGATGATGGGGTCGAGCGCGCCGTGCAGCACGGGACTCATGCCGATCAGGAAGCCGAGCGGGATCGCGACGAGCGCCGCGAGGCCAAACCCCGTCAGCACCCGCAAGAGCGACCAGCCGAGCTGGATGCCGATGCCCTGGTCGTTCGCGCCATGGACGTAGAACGGGTCGCGCAGCAGTTGCCAAGCGCGCGCCGCGATGTCGGACGGGCGCGGCATAGGCGTCTGCTGCCCACCCTGCGCCGCCGTGCCGAGCAGCTTTGCGTACTCGGGATCGAGCGCCGGGCCGGTGGGCGCGGCGGGCGTCGCGGCAATCTGCCAAGCGCCCAGGGCGGCCGCGAGGATCAGCAGCAGCAACAGGGCGGAGCGGAGGCGCAGCGCCATCAGGCCCGCCGGATCGCAAATCCCGCAACGTAGCCGTCGGGATCGGCCGGGTCGAAGGCCTTGCCCATGACCGTATGCGTCCGGTAGGCGCTGGCGGGCGGCGCGAGGCCGAGGTCGCGCATCTTCGCCCCGGCATCGGTCGCCAGGAACACCTGCTCCGCCACGTCCCGCCAGCGTATGTCGCCGTGCACCTGCCCCCACCGCTTCATCTGCGTCATGATCCACAGCGCCATGCTCTGGTAGGGGAACGGCTCGAAGCTCACCCGGTCCGGCTGCCGCTTCACGTTGCCCAGGCCATCGGCGTAGGTGCCGGTCAGCGCCTGCTCCACCACCGTCACTGGCTGGTTCAGGTAGTTCTGCCCGGCGATCACGCCCGCGATCTCCTTGCGGTTCTCCGCCTTGTTGGCATGGGCCGTCGCCTCGATCACCGAGCGCAGCAGCGCCTGGTAGGTGTTCGGCGCGTCCGTGACCATCTTGCGCGGCACGGCAAAGGCGCAGCAGGGATGGCCGTCCCACAGTTCCCGCGTCAGCAGGTGGATGAAGCCCACCCCGTCATACACCGCGCGCTGGTTGAACGGGTCCGGCCCCAGGAAGCCGTCGATGTTCTCCGCCCGCAGGTTGGCCACCATCTCCGGCGGCGGCACCAGGCGAAGCTGCACGTCGCGGTCAGGGTCAAGCCCGGCCTCCGCCAGGTAGTAGCGCAGCAGGTAGGCGTGCATCGAGTACTCGAACGGGATGCCGAGCTTGAAGCCGCGCCAGTCCCGCGGATCGCGCCGGTCCTTGTGCTTGACCGCCAGCGTGATCGCCTGGCCGTTGATGTTCTCGATGGCGGCGACGCTCCACGGGATCGGGTTCGATCCGGCGCCCATGGAGATCGCCAGCGGCATCGGGCTGAGCATGTGCGACGCGTCGTACTCGCCGTTCAGCGACTTGTCGCGCACCACCGCCCAGCCGGCGGTCCGCACGACCTCCACATCGAGGCCGTTGCGGGCGTAGTAGCCCATCGGCGCCGCCATGATGATCGGCGTCGCGCAGGTGATGCCGATGAAGCCGAGCTTGAGGTCCTTCTTCTCCGGCGCGCCTGCCGGCTGCGCCACGGCCTCCGCCATCGCGTCCTGCGCGCGGAATACCGGCAGCACCCGGTCCATGGCCGCCGCCACCATGCCCGCACCCAGGGCGGCGA
>CALMAB010000601.1 GCA_937858325.1 uncultured Acetobacteraceae bacterium | reverse complement strand
GCGCGGTGCTGGTCTGCGGCGGGGCGGAGTGCGGCATGGCGCGGCTGCTGGCGCCGGCCGGGCAAGGGCACGGCACGCTGCAAGGCCAGCGGCACCGGGCCGACACGCCGGCCCGTGCGGCGGACCTCGTCCGCGCCGGGCTTGGCATTGCCGCCTCGACCCGGTGCGCGGCGCCGGCAGGGCTGCGCTCACGGCCGGTGGCAGAACAGGCACCCCACGACGTGCTGCTGGTGGCCGTCGCCGGCCGGCCGTTCCCACGGGCTGCCGATGCGTTCATCAAGCTTGCGCGGGTGCGGACCTGGGCGTTGGAAGGCGCGCACTAAGCATCGCTCTGCGGAACGTGCTGGCACGCAGCAGGCAAAACGATGCGTCCTCAACGACTCCTGAGCAGGCATTCCCGCGGAAACCTGAAAGGTTTGCCGCTGGGCCGCAAGCTGCGAATGCCTGCTTAGGAACCGCCGAATTGGCTGGGACCGGGCGCAGCCAGCCCTACCAGCGCGCCAGCCGCGGCAGCGCAAACCGCGCGAACCCCGTCACCAAGCCGCAGCCCACGGCATACCAGACGGCGATGTACAACGGATCGTCAAACGGGCAGGCGAACACGAACACGAACGCTCCCCAGGCTGCCGCGGCGATCCCGGATGCCAGGGCCGTCCCTCCGGCATCCGTCGCCGCGCCGCGCCGCATGAGCAGGCCAAAAGCCACGACCGCCGGCACCGAGAGCGCCGCCATCTTCGCCACGCATCCCAGGCCATCCCGCCAATGCAGCCGCTCCACCAGCGCCGGCAGCCCGGACCCGGCGGCGTCAACCAACCACCCGGCCGCCAGGCACAGCGCAACCAGCACCGCCAACAAGCGCAATCCCCGGCGCGGGGAGGCCACCGGATTGAACGACAGCACCGCCACCGCGGCCCCCACCAGCGCGATGATGCCGAGGCTGCCAAGCTTCCACCAGAACGACGGCTGCCCCATCGCCGCCGACATGTCCGGCCGCATGAATCCCAGGCCCAAAAACAGCGCCAGCTCGGCCGCGCCCGCCAGCGCCAGCAACGCAGCCTCGGCCGCGACGCTGCGCCGGCGCACGGGCTTCAGGTCGCGAACGAGGCGCTCGACCAAGCGCTCACTCCTCATCGGCTTGGCTCCTGGCCAGGGCCTGCAAACGGCCGAGGCCGCGATGGATATTCACCTTGACCAGCGACGCGGACTGGCCGGTGCTGGCCGCCGCCTCCTCGATGCTCAGGCCCTGCAGCTTCACCAAGCGGATCACCTCGGCCTGCGCCGGCTTGATCTGGCGCAGAAGGGCTTCCAGCGACCAGGCGCTCGTGACCGCATCCCCGTGGTCCCCCACCGCGATGCCCTCATGCAGCGCCTCGGTCGGCGCCGACCGTTGTGCCCGCAGCCGGTCGATCCACTTGTGCCGCGCGACTGCGGCGAGCCAGAACTCGAACGGCCGCCCAGGGTCGTAGGTGTGGCGTTTTTGGTGAATGGCCAACAAGGTGTCCTGAACGGTGTCGTCAACGAAGGGTGGCGGCAGCCGCCCGGCGAAGTAGCGCCGCAGCCAGGCGCTGACCTCGATCAGCAGCGTCCGGTAGGCGGCGGCATCGCCCGCCTGGGCTGCGGCCATGAGGGCACTCCATTCACTATCGGCCACACCTGCTCCGTCGTGCCTGGCGGCATAGGGCCGGGTTGGCGCCCATGCCATCCAACCAGGAGCCGTGCCTTGTGCACTCGACTCCATTCTGGGTCATTCGTTCGGCTACCGGCGGGCGTTACACCGGACCGCAGCAAACTGCGGGCGCGCGGCTCACGGACGGCCCGGCAAGGCTGCTGCCCGAGAATGCTTACGGCGTGGCTGCCCTGCGGTCTTGCCTGGGTTGCCCGGCTTGGCCCGGACGCGGCGGCGGCCCTGGAGGCCGTCAGCCTCGGCGAGCAAACGGTCCAGGGTGCGCTGCATCGCGGTTCCGTCGCCGTCGATGGCAAGCCACAGGGTCGCGCCCTCGATCCTTGACAGGGCATCGACCGCGATCCGGTCGGCTTCCCCGGGTTCCACGGCCGTGGACAGCGTTTCGGCAAGGCGGCGGCGGCACGCGGTGAAGAACCCGCGCACCGCTTCCATCGCCCGCGGCGCGTCGGCCGAAGCGCCATAGGCGAGATGGAAGGCGACGCAGCGGCCCCGTTCCACCAAGGACCCGCTGATGGAGCGCAGGATCGCCTCGTAAGCCGCACGCCAACCGCCCGCGTCGTCCACGGTGGCGAAGATTTCGTCAAGGGTCAGCTGCAGCACCTCGCCGACCAGCGCCTCTTTGTCGGGGAAGCGGCTGTACAGGCTTGCCTTCTTCAACCCGACGCGATCGGCAAGGTCCTGCATGGACGCGCCCGCATAACCCTGGTTGCGGAACAACTCCCTCGCCGCCGCCACGATCTCCTGCTGCGACACCTTCACGCTCACCTCCAAGCCGACCGGTCGGACGTTTATCACGCTTCCGCGCAGCCTGCAGAACACAGTTTACATCCGACCGTTCGGTAGTTATTGGGGGCCGGCAAAGTTCGGAAGGGCCGGAACCAACTCGGTGCGGCCCTTCCCAGCACGCACCCGCAGCCAGAGCCGCAAAAGGACACCACCCCCATGAACACGACCTACAAGACCCAGCCTGTCGGACCCGTCGAGGTCTTCTACCGCGAGGCCGGCCCGACGGACGCCCCGGTGGTCTTGCTGCTGCACGGCTATCCCACCAGCCACATGTTCCGCGACCTCATCCCGCAGCTCGCCGCCCGCTACCGCGTGATCGCCCCCGACCTGCCCGGCTTCGGCCTGACGGTGGCGCCGCCCCGCGGCCAGTTCGACTACACGTTCGACAACCTGGCCACAGTGCTGGACGGCTTCACGGAAGCGCTCGGGCTGCGCCGCTATGCGCTTTACGTGTTCGACTACGGGGCGCCGACCGGCTTCCGCTTTGCCGCCGCCCACCCCGAGCGCGTGACGGCCATCATCAGCCAGAACGGCAATGCCTACCAGGAGGGCCTCAGCGAGGCGTGGAAACCCTACCAGGCGTATTGGACGGGCGGCTCGGCGGAGTCGCGCAGCGCCTGCCGCGCGGCGCTGACTCCGGAAGCGACCCGCACCCAGTACCTCACGGGGGCCGATGCCACGCGCGTTTCGCCGGACGGCTACACCCTGGACATCGCCTACTTCCAGCGTCCCGGCACCGATGAAATCCAGCTCGACCTGATCTACGACTACCGCACCAACGTCGCCCTTTACCCGGAATGGCAGGCCTACTTCCGCGCGCATAAGCCGCCGCTGTTGGCTGTCTGGGGCAGGAACGACGTGTTCTTCCTGCCGCCGGGTGCCGAAGCCTTCCGCCGCGACCTCCCCGATGCCGAGGTCCACTTCTACGACACCGGCCACTTCGCCTTGGAAACGCACGGCCCGGAGATCGGCGCGGCCATGCTGGACTTCCTCGCCCGCCGGGTTCCGGCCTGACCGGAGCCGCATCCTTGGCTGCGCCGCCTCGCGCCAACTCACTTCGCCACGCTCCGGTCCATGAACGACCGGATCAGCTCCGCCACTTCCGCCACCGCCTCGTCTAAGGCGAAGTGCCCTGCATCGAGGACGTGGACCTCGGCCCCCGGCACGTCCTTCTTGTACGCCTCCGCCTCTGCCGCGTCGAAGGACGGGTCGTGGCGGCCCCAGGCCACCAGCAGCGGCGGCTGCCGCTCGCGCAGCCATGCCTGCCAGGACGGGTAGGCGGCCGGGTTGGTGCGGTAGTCGTAGAACAGGTCCAGTTGGATCCGGTCCTGGCCCGGCCGGGCGAGGAAAGCGGCCTCGTCCGTCCACAGGTCGGGGTCGTACCGCTCGGGATGCGGCGAGGTGCCGAGGTGCCGCTGCTTGGCGGCGGCTGGGGAGACCAGGTTCTGGCGCACCGTCTCCGCATTGGCGTCCGGGTCGGCCCAGAACGCTTTGCGCGGGTCCCACAACGGGCCGGAGTCAGCCGCGGCGCGGCGCGGGTCGAAGTGGACGGAGCCGGTTTCCGATCCGACGACCGCCACCGGCCCGGACCCGGCGCGCAGCAGGCCCAGCGCGAACACAAGGGCATTGACGAAGCCGGTGCAGGCCTGGCGGAACTCGGCGAACGGGCCGTGGTAGTCCAACCCCGCAGCCACCTGCGCCACGTTCGCCGGCAGCGCGATGGCCGGGGTGGCGGTGTGCCCGATCAGGTAGGACAGGTCGCGCGGCGTCAGCCTTGCCTCGTCCAGCGCCCCACGGACTGCCCGCGCCGCCAGCTCCGGGTTGCGTTGGCCGGGACGCGGACCCTCGACCGGGTGGTCGAACGGGCGGCAGACGTGCCGGGTTTCCACGCCCAGCTTGCGCGCGACCGCGAGGCCGCGCGTGCGGAGGTCCAAGCCGAAGCGGGTGGCCACGAGGCTCAGCAGCGCCCCGGTCTCGACGGGCAGCCCCGGCAGCGCCGTGCCCATCCCGAGCACGCGCAACGGCGCTGGGTCGGTCCACACCGGCGGCGCAGGGTCGCGGATCGCGTTCATGCGAACAGCCCGGACGGGGTGCGCCGAAGAACGGCGAACAGCCGGTCGGGGTCCGCCCCAAGCACGTCGAAGGCGGCGCCCCGGAGCGAAAGCACCTCGACCAATCCGAGCCGGGTGCGCTCCGCCACCGCGGCCAGCGCGCCGCGCCCGGCCAGTTCGCGGGCAAGGCCGCGGGACAGGCGGACATGGCCAGCTTCCTCCCGCCGGATGCGCCCGAACGCCGCGGCCACCCTCGGCT
>CALMAB010000600.1 GCA_937858325.1 uncultured Acetobacteraceae bacterium | reverse complement strand
CGCCCCGACCACTACGACCCGGCGCTGGTCAATGCTGATACCGATCTGGCGTCCCTGGCCGACCAGCTCGCCCGGCCGGGCGCGGCGCGGGCGGTGTCGCTGCTGCTGTCCGGCCCTCCAGGCACGGGCAAGAGCGCCTGGGTGCGCCACCTGGCGCAGCGCATGGGGCTGGAAGTGCTGCAGAAGCGCGCCTCCGACCTGCTGGGGCCGTTCGTGGGGGAGACGGAGGCCAACATCGCCGCCGCCTTCGCCGAGGCGCGGGACGCCGGAGCGTTCCTGGTGTTCGACGAGGCGGACAGCCTGCTGGGCGACCGCAACGGCGCGGTGCGGAGCTGGGAGGTCGCCCAGGTGAACGAGATGCTGACCTGGATGGAGCAGCACCCGCTGCCGTTCGCCTGCACCACCAACCTGCCGGACCGGCTGGACCCGGCCAGCCTGCGGCGCTTCCTGATCAAGCTGCGCTTCGGCTGGATGACCACGGCGCAGGCGCGGTCGGCGTTCCGCCGGTTCTTCGAGATGGAGGCGCCGGACGGGTTCGATGCGCTGCGGGCGCTGACCCCGGCCGACTTCGCGCTGGTGCGGCGCCGGGCCACGCTGACAGGGGAGCTGGGCGATGCCCGGGTGCTGCAGCGGCTCCTGGCTGCCGAGTGCGAGGGCCGCACCGGCCTCCGCGGCCCGGTGGGCTTCCGAGCGGCATGACAACTGCGTCCGGTTCTGGCGTGCCGGCGTGCCATCTCTGCGCGGCATGACAGCCGGCGCATGGGCCTGGCGTCAGCGGTGGGAGACCAGGATGGCGATCGGCAGTGCGGTGCAGCGTGGCAGCTTCGTCACCGTGTACGACGAGAAGGGGCGGCAACTCGCAACGGTTCCGGCGGGCGACGGGATGCAGGGCTACACGGGATCGACTGTCAGCGTGAAGCGGGGTGCCTTCATCTACACGTATGACGAGCGGGGGCGGCAAGTCTCGACCACACCCGCCCGCTGACACGCTGCGCGTTGGTCCCGAAGCGGTACTCGGGACCGACGTGCGGTGGACTTGGTCCAGGGTCCAAGAGGGCCGTCGTTGCAGGAGGTTTGCCACCGGGAGGATCAGATGGACGGATACGCGCGCGCCAACTCAAGCAATCCGGGCCAGGCCCCACTTGATGCCGGGCACAGTCTTATCGCCACAACGCCCACCGACAGGGCCGCGGGACATGGGACCGATGTGGCGGCGAGCGTCACGTGGCTTTCGGCCCGGCCGGAGTATTGGCCACCGCCCGAAAACGGGGCGCCGGTGCAGGGGGTGGCATGCCTCCTGTTCGGGATCGGGGTGGGGGGCGCCGGCTGGCTTGCGCGCCTGGCGCACTCGGACTGGTTCGCTGGGCTGGAGCCGCGGGCGGAGGATCTCGCTGTCGCAGGTGGCGTCGCCCGCGACGGCTGGGCCAGCGGGGCATCCGGAGATGAGGGCCATCTTGCCGCGGCGGCCGAGGCCTTCTTCGCGTCCGCACCGCTTCCGAGCGCGTGGTACGCCACCGTCGCCATCCCGTGCGGCGCCGGACCGGCCGAACAATCGGCCGCGCTCGGCCTGGTCGGCGCTCTGACGAAACGGCGTGACCCGTTGGGACGCCCCATCACCGTGGTCGTGACGGTCAAGGTCGTGCAAGGGGGTGCGCAAGATGGCGCGTTTACGCGGCGGCTGCTCGACCGCGGCGCCTTCGTGATCCGCGGCGGTGCCGACCCGGGTGCCGCAGGCGGCGACCACCTGCACCATTTCCCGCTGCGGGCCGTGATGATCCCGCGCCGGGGCCGGCTGGTCTGCGTGGACCTTGCCGACTACCTGCTCACCTGGCGGCCGGGACGGGCCGCCGACCTGCACGTGCTTTCCTCGGACCTGGACGTCGCCGAGCCAGCCCTGCACACCCTGCCGCCATGCGGTCGAGGCGGCGAGGGCATGCGCGCGCTCAATCTCGGGTTCCACCTCGCCCCGGACGCCCCTGGCCCATCCTTGTCGGAGATCGACTGCTTTGCGTCGCGGTGCTGCGAGCTGCTTTTGCCGCCGGACGGGGACGCGGTGTTCACCGACACGCATCGGCTGGACGGCCGGACCGGCTCGGTCGACCTCCTCGTCATCCACGACGCCATGGCTGGCGAGTGAGGCAGCCGCGCCTGGTGTGCGGCCTGTCCCGGCCGTGTGGCGCCCTGGTGGCACCCCGCTAATCTTCGGGCTGCTCGATCCCGGCCGGCGGCATATGCTCCACCTCGGCCGCGAGCAATCCGTCCACCCGGGCCGGGACCACCTTGGGCGCCGAGGCCGCCAGCCCGAAGCGTGCTCCGAGCACGATCAAGGCGGGATGGCCCGGGTCCAGGTCCGCGGCCCAACCCAGCAGGCAAGCGCGCCCCAGCCGGCGGTCGGCGGCGCGCAGGATGGCGGCCAGCTCCCACGGGTCCTCGAACGGCTCCATCAGCCGCTCGCGCGGGCGGGCCAGGTAGTCGCGCATCAGCGCCGAAGGCTCGCTCGGACGCCTGCCGCCCCAGCCATAGCCTGTTTCCCAGTAGTCGAGCGGCGGCCCGCGCGTGGAGCGGGGCGGCTTGCCCGGCGCCGGGCGCAGGAACGGGCCGGGAAAGTTCCAGACGATGCGTCCCGCACGGCCACGGCCCAGCATGACCCAATGACGGGGCTCGTCGAACGTGAACTCCTTCGTCACCTTCGCGAACACGTTGCAGTGGATGGCGAGCGGCAGGCCCGGCGCGAACAGCGCCTCGACGCGGCTCTTGAGCTTGCTCCAGGGCCGGGGCGAGCGGCCGTAGTTGTGGCGGGACATCACGGGGTCTCCTCGGGCCGCGTGCCGACGACGGCTCGGTCCGTATCGAAACCGCTCTCTTCGACGATTTCGCACACGGCCTCATGCTGAATGCGCAGGGCCAAGTCGGACGCCTCCGGCCCGCTGGGGCGGCTTCGGTCGTAGGCGGCCGCCGTCATGGTCGTTTCCTGTCCTGGCCGGGATCAAAGGTCATGGGTACTGCGGTAGTGCGGGTCGGGACGCACGGCGCAGTGCGCCAGGTCGAGGCCGAAGGCGCGCAGCACCCGGGGCAGCATGTTTGGCGCTTGCAGCCTGCTGTCGGCAAAGAGAGTGAAGCGGCTCCCGGGCACGTTGAACACCACGCGCCCGCGCGGGAAGTACTCGTACTCGTGCCAGGCGATCAGGGCCGGCAGGCCGCGGCGGGCCAGGCTCACGGGGCCGAGCCGGCGCCAGCCCTCCCAGACCTCGTGGTGTCCGTGCGGGTGGGTCAGGTTGTCGCCGCACGTCTCGGCCGCAGTCAGCAAGGTGTGGTCGATGACAAGCCGCAGCGGCCCCCGCCCGTCCCGCACGCCCCAGACAATGCCCACGTAGGGCACGATGCCCATGATCGGCGGGAAGGCGGACACATGGGGACCGTCGTTGTCGGACTTCGTGGTTCGCTGCTGCGCTGCCGTCCCATTTATTTCTCCGTCCGCCATGCTCCCGGTCGCGCCGCCTCCCCTCGTGCCCGAAGAAGATGACAGGTGGGTGCGTCAGAAGCGGACACGGCTCAGACGGCGCGGCGCCTCAGCCAGCACGCGAGCGCCTCCTCCGACACCCGGCCGCGTGCGACCGCGACGAACACGGTCACAAGCTGCGCCGGGTGCGCGGCGATCTCGCGGCCATTGGCGCGCAGGAACAGCAGGCACGCCGCGGCACCGATGCGCTTGTTGCCGTCACGGAAGGCATGGTTCTTGATCAGGCCGTAGCCGTAGGCCGCCGCCAGGTCGAACAGGTCCGGCGGGGCATCGCTACCCTGCCCGTAGTGCCAGCGGTTGAGGGGGCGGTGCAGCGCGCTGAGGAACAGGCCCTCGTCGTTGAAGCCCGAAGGGCCGCCGAACTCGGCGACGAGCCTGGCGTGCAGCGCCTCGACCACCTCCCGGTCTCGCCGAAACACGAAGTGTTTGCGGCTGGGAACTCCGGCTCGTTCAGCGCTGGAACAGCTCGCGCAGCACAGGCTCGTAATCGCGCATGACGCCGTCGATCAGCGCCATCTGCCGCGCGCGGCAGGCCTGCGCGGCTTTGTCCTGCTCGTCGCGGAGAACTACCGCGGCGGGGCCGTTCTGGTCTTCGGTGACGTGCTCCGTCGTGTGGGTTGCGCTCTCGGCCATGGCCACCTCCTGTTCCTCCTTATAGGGGGTCCGGCCAGATGTCGCCACGGCGACGGCCGAGCCAGGCCCCGCACCAGTCACGTCGCCGCCTCCATGGCCAGTCCTGGCAGGCGCTGGGCGAGGTCCTGGGCGGGGCCGACCTCGACGCTAACGGCGTGGGCGAGCGCGAACAGGAGCTGCTCGGCATCCGCCCGCGCCCGGTGCCGCGCCGGCGCGTCCTTCAGCCAAGCCAGGGCGCGTTCGCGTGCCGGTGCGCCCAGCAGCGGGACGAGCCGGTGCCAGTCGCCGAGGGTGAAGCTTGGCCTGACCCCGCCTGCCTTGAACAGCGCGCGTGCCCAATGGGCGTCGTAAGGGCCACCGTCGCACCAGGCCACGGCGCCGAGGCCGAGCGCCTCGTTCAACGCCGAGGCGATCCGCTCCGGTGATTGTCCGTGGGCGAGGAGGTCGCTGCCCCGAATGCCATGCACCTTGGCCGAAGCCGGACTCCAATGGCCGCGACGCACCCAGTCTCCGGCCGGGCGGATCAGCGCCGACCAGCCCAGAATCGGCTCGTCAGGTCCGGGCCAGAGCGCGAAGCCGACCTCGATGGGGTAGCTGTCCTCGTCGAGGGAACTCGCCTCGAAGTCGATCACGGCCAGGGGCCAGGGCAGGGCGGTGCGCAAGGAGGGGAGCATAGGATGCCCGTTTAGCTTCTGGACTCAAATCAAGCCTTTTCATCCGAAATGACGCACTCTCCCCTCGCCGAAACCCACGCCGCATAGCCAAGTCCGGTGTAAAAACGATTGTAGAGCCAGACCGCCCGCTGCTCGACGGCTTGCTGGAAGGCGGCGAGCCTGTTCTCGTCCCACTGCCTTTCTGCTACTTTCCCAAAACGCGACACTTGTTTCCACAACTCCTGATCGTTCGGCGGCATGGCGAACTTGGCCATGTCCGCTTGGTCTTCCTCTGATGGATTGTCCTTGCTGGCAAAGTCCATCTTCTCCGAAACGTCGGCATCCCGATCACCTCTGTTGTCGGATGCGCTGACGAGGCGCAGGTTGCCGATCCCGTTGCCAATGGCATCCCGTCCGTCTCGCATCCTTTGCTCAAGACCCGGCACGCTTTTGATTGCTGCGATACGAGTTCCAACTGAAAACCAATTGCCACAATCCTCCCAAGGGCAGATGTGGTCCACGTCGTACGGCAGGTCGTCCTCGTGGTCCGACAAAGGCTGGTAGCCCGGAAAAGCTTTCACGATGTACTCGCGTTGCAGCCACGGAAGCGCCTTGCGGCCGCTCCACCACCAATGTGCCCCGACCTCGTTCCGCTTCCGGTCGTCGTCGAACCGCTCCTTGTCAGTGCGCCAGGCAGGGGTGGACTCCTTGCACAGGAGCTCGGAAAACTCGTCGGGCGTGATCAGGGCGGGCGCGCAATGCTCGTTGCCGATGATGCCGACAAGACGCCGATACAGCACGGCGCCGGGAAGGGGCGCGGCCTGTTCCATGTCTTTGATATACGCGAAGGCCAGCCGCGCCGATTTCTCGTTGTTCCAACCGAAAACGTGCCAGAACAGCGCGAAGCGGACCACCTCCTCACGGGACGCCGCGAGGTCCTCGCCGCGGCCGGCGTCCAGGACGCGAACCGCCCAGTAAACCAATACGTCCCAGAGTTCGGCCGGAAGGGACGCGAGTACGACATCGGGCGTCCAGAACGCGCCGCATCCATCCTGCCACGAGAGCGTTTCCTTGATCGCCACGAAGGCGCTGCCGAGAAGCCCTTGGCGGTTGGTATTCTGGTCCGAGCCGTTCGGCAGCAGCCGGTCAAGCTGCTGCCGAAGCTCGCTTGCCGATCCCGAAGCCATCTCCTCCGCGAAGTCGCGGGCGCTCGGGATCGTGTATTGCGGCCTTTTCCGCCCGGCGTTGGCAATCCGCAGCGCCGCGGCCACGATCTTGGTCGGCGGCAGCACCCGGCCAGCCTTTTCGTGGATCGCGTTCACCACGTCCCGGATCTCCGGCACATGGTGCTTGTAAATCGAGAACAGCCGCTCCTCGAGGGACAGCGGGGTGCCGCCGGCGCCGATCCTTTCGAAAAGCGTCAGCAATGTCTTCTGGTCGGGATCAACGCGCAGCAGGGCGACTTCCGCACGTTCAACCCTGCGGAAAGCGTCATCCAGCGCGCGGAGGGCCGCGTTGACCTGGGCATCGTCCTTGCTCCAGGACTGCGGGAGAGCGTCGCGAAGCGCCGCGAAGCCGCCATCGGCGTCGTCGTGCGAGCGGTCGCGCCAAGCAGCCAGCAGGGAATGCAGCGCAACGGTCCTTCCCGTCGCATCAAAAGGCCGTGGACGCTCGATCGGCTTTTTCCCTTCCTTGTCCAGCGTGACTTGTCTGTCGAAAAGGTCGAGGTCGTAGGCGGGCCGATCCCCGCACCAGAGCGGGTATTCCCTCACATCAGGCTCAATGGCCAGCCGCGCCTTGCGGCGCTGATCCATGCGGAGCTTGCCGCCGGTTTTCCCATCATAGCCGAAGGGCTGCGCCTTCGATGTCACGCGCAGGCAGGGGTGCTGCCCAGCGTCAATATCCCCGAGGTCAACCCAAAGGCACAGCGCACCCGCAGCCGGCCCGCGGATGCCGGCCAGAAGGGCGCGCACGCGCTGCTGGCCGTCCAGTAAATCGAACCCCGCAAACTTGGACTCCTTCACCTTGGCGGGCGGGTTGTCCTTGCTGTCTGCTTCCAAGCGAACCAGCTTACGGTCGCCCGCAGGGCGATCCACAAGGTAGAAAACCCCGATTGGCAAGCCGTGCATCAGCGAGTCCCAGAGGTCGAGCACCTGCTTGGGACGCCAAACCGCCGTGCGCTGCACGGGCGGCATGGCTATCACCGGCATGGCCTCCGGCGGCTCGCCGCCGTTCAGCACGCGATCCGACGCGCGCACCCATTTGATCAAATCGAACAGTTTAGCCCCGGCGATGGTCTGCTTGTCGCCGAACGTGGGCCAGCACGTTGACGCTTCCACAGCACCGTGACCTGCCTCAACCATGACGTTCTCCCGTTTTCATTGCCACTGCCGGCGAGTGATGCGCCGTAACAGCAGCAGCCATCTCAACCATCGCCGCCCGCAAGTCGTTCGGCTCCAAGACCGAGACGGCCGTCCCCCACGTGAACAGGTGCCAGCACATTTCCTGCACACCGCCTGCCCGAAAGCTGACCCGCAGCGCCCCGTCCGCCTCGCGCGCCACCACCTGCGTGGGGTGGAACAGCCAGCACGCGGCTTCGTCCGCCGCCTCCGGCGCGACGCGCAGCACCACGTCCACCGGCTCCTCCTGGAACACGCCAAAAGACTGGGCGGCATAGGCGCGGAGATCGAAGTCCTCCCGCCGGGCAAAGCAGCGGTCGAGCAAGTCCACTGAAGCGATGCGGTCGAGCCGCCACAGCCGCATGTGCGGCAGCCCCTCCACATGCCCGACCAGCCAAGCCCGGCCGTCGCCGCCATACAGCGTGCCGTACGGACAGATCAGGTGCAGCGCCGGCTCGCAGCCCGGGCGGGCGTAGCGCACGGCCACGAGTTGCACGCCCAGGATCGCTCGGCGCAGCGTCGGCAGGAGCGCCGGGTCAAGCCGCGGGCGCGGCCCCGGGCACATGGCGATACCCTCCCCCTGCATCAGCGACTCGATGTCCGGCTCGGCCCGGCGCAGGGC
>CALMAB010000599.1 GCA_937858325.1 uncultured Acetobacteraceae bacterium | reverse complement strand
ATGGGCCTGATCGGCATCATCATCGCGTCGCTGGTCAACATGTTCATCGGCAGCACCGCGCTGCAGTTCGCCATCAGCATCATCGGCGTGCTGGTGTTCGTCGGCTTGACCGCCTACGACACGCAGCGGATCAAGAACGACTACCAGCAGTATGCTTATGCTGAGGGCACGGACATCGCGGCCAAGCGCAGCGTGTTCGACGCGCTGAGCCTGTACCTGAACTTCATCAACCTGTTCATGCTGCTGCTGCAGCTCTTCGGCAACCGCAACAGCAACAGCTAACCAAGGCCTGCTTACGGCAAAGGCCCGAGGGATCGCTCCCTCGGGCTTTTTTTGTTGGATGCGCCGCTTTGCGGAGCGTTGCCTATTCCGCTTCCGTCGCCGCTTCTATCTCTGCCTCGACCTCGGCGCCATCGGCATCAACCTCGACCGCCGCGCCCTTCACGATGGCCTTGAGCTTCTCGGCAAGCTTGGCGGCTGCCGTCGCCTTGTCCGTGCCGTCCAGCGCGCCCATCTCGGCCGCCAGGCGGTCCATCGCGGCCTCGTAGATCTGGCGCTCGCTGAAGCTCTGGTCCGGCTGCCCGGCGTTGCGGTGCAGGTCGCGCACCACCTCCGCGATCTGCAGCGGGTCGCCGGAGTTGATTTTCTGCTCGTATTCCTGCGCCCGGCGGGACCACATCGTGCGCTTGATCCGCGCCCGGCCCTTCAGCAAGTCCAGCGCCTTTTCGAACATTTCCCGCGTCGCGAGCTTGCGCAGCCCGGCCGTCCGCGCCTTGGCGACGGGGACCCGCAGCGTCATGCGGTTTTCCTCGAACGTGATGTGGATCAGCTCGAGCTTGTGCCCGGCGATCTCCTCCGTCGCGATCCGCTCGACCTTGCCCACGCCGTGGGTCGGGTACACCACGTAGTCGCCTTCCGCGAAATCCTCCTTCGCGGCCATGGCGCGCGGGACGATCTGCGGCCGGCCGTGCATGCCGGGCATGTGGCCGGGCATCTTGGGCGGCGAGCGGAACGGCGCCTCAGGCGCATCCGGCTGTGGCTTCGCCTCGACTGGGCTGGATCCCCGCATCTCGGCTGCCGCGGCGTCGTCTGCGGCGTCGGGCACGGGAGCAACCCTGTCTGGCGCGTCCTTGGCTGCTACGGGCTTGGTGGGCACCTTATAACTCTCCTGGCCTGCAAACCTGCAGACGCCTGCTGAATGGATTGTGCGAAGACCGGCGAACGGTCGGCCTCGTTGGCTGGCGCTGTTCACAAGGCCTTATCGCCAGCCAACGAACCATAACACAATTTTGACAGGACGTCACCGTGGCTGATGCCGCGTCCCACCGCGCGGCTTCGTCAGGGCTTGCCAGGCTCCGGCGAGAACAGGGCTTCCTTGTCCGGCTTGTCCTTCCATTCGTCGGCATCCGGCGGCGGCTCGCCCTTGCGGACGATGTTGGGCCATTCCAGCGAGTAGATGCGGTTGCGCTCGGCCCAGGCGGCGGCGCGGTCGTCGCTGTCCGGCACGATGGCCTCCGCCGGGCACTCAGGCTCGCACACTCCGCAGTCGATGCACTCGTCGGGATGGATCATCAGCATGTTCTCGCCAACGTAGAAGCAGTCCACCGGACACACCTCGACGCAATCCATATACTTGCACTTGATGCAGTTTTCGGTGACCACGTAGGTCATCGCCAGCCCCTTCCATCCCCGGGCCATGGTCCCGGGCTTCACCGTCAAGTGAGGCGATATGCGGTCCTTTCACCCCCGGCGCAAGCGGCCCAGGGCATATCGCCCAAGGCATACCAGGGCCGCGCGTCACGGACCGTCGGCGATCTCCTCGTAAAGCGCCTGCGCTTCCGGCGCAGGGCCGCGCCGGCTGGCCAGCGACAGCACGCGGACCACCCGGACCTGCTGCCGCAACGGCAGGGTCAATACATCGCCGGGCCGCAGCCGGGCATGCGGCTTGTCCGTCACCTGGCGGTTGATCCGCACGGAGCCGCCGGCCACCAGGCGCGCGCAGTCGGACCGCGCCTTCATGAAGCGGGCGCACCACAGCCACTTGTCCAGGCG
>CALMAB010000598.1 GCA_937858325.1 uncultured Acetobacteraceae bacterium | reverse complement strand
ACCACACCGAGAGCAGCATGTACACCACGGCGAACCGCTCCGGACGCTCCGGCCAATCCACCCCGCACAGCTCCATGAGCTGCTCGCAGGAGAACCGGGCATCGTCGCGCAGCGCCGTCAACACCGCCACCAGATCGGCCCGGCCAACATGCAGCACGACCTCGCCCCCTTCCAGGCCGCCGCGCACGACGCCGGGCAGGGCGCTGGCCTGCTGCGCCAGCAGGGCCGGGCCGGCGAGCGCCGCCTCGGGCGTCACGGCCTCCTCAGCCACGCAGCACGGTCCCGGTGCGGCGGATTTTCTTCTGCAGCTGCATGATCCCGTAAACCAGCGCCTCCGCCGTGGGCGGGCAGCCCGGCACGTAAACGTCCACCGGCACGATGCGGTCGCAGCCGCGCACCACCGAGTAGCTGTAATGGTAGTACCCGCCGCCGTTGGCGCAGCTTCCCATGCTGATCACCCAGCGCGGCTCCGGCATCTGGTCGTAAACCTTGCGCAGCGCCGGGGCCATCTTGTTGGTCAGCGTGCCGGCCACGATCATCACGTCCGACTGCCGCGGGCTGGCCCGGGGGATGATGCCGAAGCGGTCCAGGTCGTAGCGCGGCATGTAGGCGTGGATCATCTCCACCGCGCAACACGCCAGGCCGAACGTCATCGGCCAAAGGCTGCCGGTGCGCGCCCAGTTCACCACCTTGTCGAGGTTGGCCACCACGAAGCCCTTGTCGGCCACCTCGCCCGTGATGCCCTTGATCACCGCGTCCTGCTCCGGGCCAGGCGCCAGGGCTTCGCGGTTCCAGGCGAGGCCGTCCAGGCCGGGCTGCACGCCACCAATCGTTGTCGCACTCATAGCGGGGCTACTCCCATTCCAACGCGCCTTTGCACCACTCATAGATAAAGCCGACCGTCAGGACTGCAAGGAAGCCGAGCATCGACAGGAACCCAAAAATCCCAATATCCGAAAGGCTTACGGCCCAGGGAAACAGAAACGCGACTTCAAGGTCGAAGATGATGAACAGAATTGCGACCAGGTAGAAGCGAACATCGAACTTGCGTCGCGCGTCGTCGAACGGTTCGAAACCGCATTCATAAGGCGAGAGCTTCTCGGCGTAGGGTTTTTGCTGCGCCACCAGCAACGAGGCGCCCACCATGGCCATCGCGATGACGCCGCCGATGGCGAGGAACACCAGGATCGGGAAATATTCGGAAAGCAGCGACATGGGAAACCTCGGGGCTGGCTGCGCCACCATGCGCGGCAGCAGGATACTAACGGCAAGGTGTTCCCGCCGCCAGCGCCGCAAAGGCCCGTCAACCCGCCTTTATGCCGGCAACCGTCCGCTCCGGTGCCTTCTCATCGCGGGACGTGCAGCGCGGCGCCAACCGTCCGAAAAGCGACGCTACGACGCGCGACGCCGCCCGAACGGCTCATGCCAGCGGCCCTTTGACCCATCGTTGCCGCGTCATTGCGAGGAGCGCAGCGGCACGGCGATTCAGAAGGCGGGCACAGCGCTGGCGGCCCCTGGATTGCCACGCCGCCAGGGCGGCTCGCAATGACGACAGGGTGCAAGGGGTCGTTGGTACTACGATAATAGGAGAGGTCGGAGGGAAATGCCGCAACCAAGGTTCGTCAGCAAGCGGCCGACATACCCACGCTCAACATGGCCGCCCATTCCAGACAGGGGCTGCGTCCAAACCTGACCTGTGTCCTTATGAATCAACCGCTGCTGGCGCGAGAGACGGGGCTCGAACCCGCGACCTCCGGCGTGACAGGCC
>CALMAB010000597.1 GCA_937858325.1 uncultured Acetobacteraceae bacterium | reverse complement strand
AGCGCGTGGCGTCGTGGCCCTTCTGCACGCTGACCTGCTTGATCGCGTTGGCCATATTGGCGACGGCTATGCGGAGAAAGCCCTCCGCGACCTCGCGCGGGTCCTGCCGGGTGCCGGTGGCCTCCGCCACCTCGTCCGAAAGAGCCGCGAACTGCGCGCGGACCGTTTCGGCGTCGAGCGGCGCGTCGCCCTCGGGTCCGAAGATCGGCGGGAAGTGCCGGGGCTGGATCTTGCCCACGCACACGTTGGCGTCCGTCACCGTGAGCGGCCCGCCGCGGCGATAGCAGGCAGGGCCGGGGTTCGCCCCGGCGCTGTCCGGCCCCACCCGGATGCGTGCGCCGTCGAAATGGAGGATGGAACCGCCGCCAGCCGCGACCGTGTTGATCGCCATCATCGGCGCGCGCATCCGCACGCCGGCCACTTCCGTCTCGTAGGCACGCTCGAACGCGCCGTCATACAGCGCCACGTCCGTGCTGGTACCGCCCATGTCGAAGCCGATGATGCGATGAAGGCCGGCCATCTCCGCCGTGCGCGCGGCGCCGACGATGCCGCCGGCGGGTCCGGACAGGATGGCGTCCTTGCCCCCGAACCGGTCGGCCTGCGCCAGCCCGCCGTTGCTCTGCATAAAGTACAGCTTGACGCCCCGAAGCTCCGCCGCGACCTGCTCGACGTAGCGGTGCAGGATGGGCGAAAGGTAAGCGTCCACCACCGTGGTGTCGCCGCGGGGCACCAGGCGCAGCAGGGGGCTGACCTCGTGGCTCGCGGACACCTGGGCAAACCCGGCCTCCTCCGCCAGCGTCTTCAGGCGGCGCTCCATGTCCGGGTATTTCCAGGCGTGGATCAGCGCGATGGCGCAGGCCGCGATGCCGTCCGCCCGGGCGGCGGCGAAGGCAGCGCGGGCGGCGTCCTCGTCCAACGGCTCGACCTCTTCGCCGTCGATGCCGACGCGGCCGGGCAACTCGACAGCCCGCTCATACAGCAAAGTCGGCAGGGAAACGTGCAGGTCGAACAGCCGCGGGCGCGCCTGGTTGCCGATGCGCAGCAGGTCGCCGAAGCCCCGGTTCACCGCCAGCAGGGTGCGCTCCCCCTTGCGCTCCAAGAGCGCGTTGGTGGCGACGGTGGTGCCCATCTTCACCTGGTCCACCAGACCCGGCGGGATCGGCTCGCCCGGCGCCACGCCCAGCACGGCCTTGATCCCCGCAATGGCGGCGTCGCGGTAGCGCCCGGGATTCTCGCTCAGCAATTTGTGGGTCGTGAGGCCGCCGTCCGGGGCGCGCGCCACCAGGTCCGTGAAGGTGCCGCCGCGGTCGATCCAGAACTGCCACCCGGCCATGGCGCCTCTCCGTTGCCCGTGCGTTGTCCTACGGGCAGCAGCAGGGCGCGACAAGGCCCGCCGCGGCGTGCTACGCCGCCCCACCCGCAGCTTGGGGGTTTCATAATGTTACGCCGCCTGATCCCGTTTCTTGGAGCTTTGCTGATGACCCAACCCGCTTTGGCTGCCGACACCTTCACGACGATGCCGTCCGGGGTGCAGTATCACGACGAGGTCGTGGGCACCGGGCCGCAGCCCAAAGCCGGGCAGAGCGTTTCGGTACACTACACGGGATGGCTCGACGACCACGGCCAGCGCGGAAAGAAGTTCGACAGCTCGCGCGACCGCGGCACGCCGTTCAGCTTCACCCTGGGCGTGCAGCAGGTGATCGCCGGCTGGGACAACGGGGTGGCGACCATGCACGTGGGCGGCAAGCGCACGCTGATCATCCCGCCCGACCAGGGCTACGGCGCGCGGGGCGCCGGCGGCGTGATCCCGCCGAACGCCACGCTGATCTTCGACGTCGAACTGCTCGGCGTGCGCTGAGCGATGGCGGAGGCTGACCAGCCCGGCATTGTCGGGGTTGTCGGCGCCGGGCTGATCGGGCAGGCGTGGGCAGCCGTGTTCGCGCGGGCCGGGTGGGCGGTCCGGCTGTTCGACCCGCACGGCCCGACGCTGGACGCGGCGCCGGGCCTGATCCGCGACGAGTTGGAGGCGCTGCACGGGCACGGGTTGGCGGACGATCCCTCGGGCGCTGCCGCCCGGGTGGTTGCGGCGGGCAGCTTGGCGGACGCGGTGGCGGGTGCCGGGTTCGTGCAGGAAAACGGGCCGGAGACGGTGGAAGCCAAGCAGGCGCTGTTCGCCGCGCTGGACCGGCTGGCGCCGCCGGACGCGGTGCTGGCGTCTTCCACCTCCGCCATTGTCGCGTCGCGCTTCACCGAGGGCTTGGCCGGCCGCGCCCGTTGCTTGGTCGGCCATCCGGTCAACCCGCCGCACCTGATCCCGCTCGTCGAAGTCTGCGGCGCGCCCTGGACCGCGCCTGCTGCCATCGAGCGCGCCCGAACCGTGTATCGCGGCGTGGGGCAGGTGGCGGTGACGGTGAACCGGGAGGTGGAGGGCTTCGTGCTCAACCGCCTGCAGGGCGCGCTGCTCGCCGAAGCGTTCCGGCTGGTGGGGGAGGGGGTGATGTCGGCGGAGGACCTGGACGAGACGGTGCGCAACGGTTTGGGCCTGCGCTGGTCGTTCCTGGGGCCGTTCGCCACCATCGAGCTGAACGCGCCGGGCGGCATCCCCGACTACTGCGCCCGCTATACCGGGTTCTACAAGCGCCTGGCCGCGGACCCGGCAGGTCCCGCGGCCTATGAGGGCGCCAATGCGGAGCGCGTCGCAGCAAGCTGGCCGCACGCGCCGTCGCCCGACCGCCTCCAGGCCCGGACGCGCTGGCGCAACAAACGCTTGGCGGCGCTGCTGGCGCACAAGCGGGGGCAAACGCCGGAACCCTGACCGGCGCCGCGCCCCCGCCTCACGACAGGATCAGCCCGGCCTCTTGCGACGCCGCATCATCCAGGACGCGGCGGCAGACATGGCGGTTGAAGGCGGCGCGGATGCCGTCAAGCTCCCGCAGCGCGGCGGGGTCGGCGGGGTCGTCACGAAGGGTGTTGAACACAGCAAAGACCGCCTGGGTCCAATCGGTCAGCACGTCGGCGCCGATGGCGGCCGGGACCAGGCTACGCTGATGGCGGAGGCGCAGCTCGAGGAACGCATCCACCTCGGCCGCCGCCGCGTCAAGCCGGGGAAAGCGGATGCCCTGTTCCGTTTCGATGCGGGCCGCCGTCTTGCGCCAGTCCTCCAGCAGCTCGTCGAACAGCACGAAGCTGCGCGTCATGCCGCGGGTGGCGTTCTCGGCGTCGAGCTGGTTGCGCAGCCAATACAGCAGCCCGTGCTGCAAGGTCGAGGCGTCCCGGGCGGCGAGCGACTGCGCGACCTCCATCGGGTCGCGGTAGATGAACACCGGGGCTGCCCGCGCGCCCACCTGCCGGAGCAGCCGCCACCACAGCGGGAGCAGGCGGCCCATGCGCGGCTCCTTCAGCACAGCGAGTCGGAAGTCGCCGTAATCCTCGGTGAACGCGGCTTGCAGCCGGTCGATATACTCGGGGCAGGCCGCCGTGTCGTACCAGTCCGGCGGAAACGGCCGCCAGTCGTCCCAGGCGCTGCCGACCCCGGCGAGCAGGCCGTCGTGCAGGTCTGCAATGGCAAAAGGCTCGAAGTGACCCTTCTCGTTGCTGCTGCACGCGCCCATGAGGCGTTTCGGCAGGGTGCCGCCGAGCAGCCCAAGCGTGCCCGCCAAGGCGGACGTGCCGCTGCGGGCGCCGATGACGACCACGACGGTGCGGGCGTTTTTGACTTTGTCGCTGCTGATCATTACAAGTTAGCCTTAACTTCTTTTCGCTGGCCGGGAAAGGAGCTTTGGCCTGCTTCGCGTCCATGTCCAGGAGAAGGCTGCCGAACCGTCTCCGCTGTTGCCGATGGGAGACCCTGGGGAGTGTGGCAAAGCGGGCAAGGCGCGCGGCAACCGGACGCGCGAATCGGCGCCGGGCAAATTTTCAGGGTACCCCGCGGCGCGAATATGGGTTATGGCAGTCGCCGCGTTCATTGCGCGCTGGAGGTCATCCCGCGTGCCTTTCTTGGAGGAAGTTGTGATGAAGGTTTCAGCTTTGGCCTATGCGGCGGTTGTCGGCTTGGCGCTCGCCGGCTGCACAAATCCGCAGCAGGCGTCCCAGGCGTCCCGGCCGACTGACACCGGCAACATGGCCTATCCTGCTCCGCAGCCGCAGGGCAACATAGAAAGCACGGCCGTGGGCCGCCAGCCGGCAGACACCGGCAACATGGCCTATCCACGGCCGCAGCCGCAGGGCAACCTGGAGACCACCACGGTGGGCAGGCAACGCCGCCGTGCGCCGACCGACACCGGCAGCATGGCCTTCCCAAGGCCGTTGCCGCAGGGCAACATCGGGACCACGCAAACCCAGTAGGCATGGCCTTGGACGAGGGTTGATTGCCGAACTCTTCAGGCTTTGCGCCTGAAAGCCTGAAGCGCCGCTGCCCGGCAGGCCCAAGGCCGCGATGGCGCAGCGCCTGAGCGGGCGCGGCAGGCTTCGTCGGGCCGTCCGCATGTTGCGGGGCGGACGGCTGCTGCGTCTACGCGCGGCGCAGCCCGCCCGTCCCGTTCCCGTCAGCCGCCCAATGGAGCGGCTAGCAGCGGAGCAGTTGTTTTCACGGGTTGCCGGCACCGCGCCGGTGCAGGGCAATGCCGTGCGCCTGCTGCGGGACGGGGCGGAGAACTACGCGGCGTGGTTGGACGCCATCGCCGCCGCCCGGCGGTCCATCCATTTCGAGAACTACATCTTCCGCGGCGACGACATCGGCCGGACGTTCGCCGCCGCCCTGTCCGCCAAGGCGCGGCAAGGCGTCGCGGTCCGTGTCCTGTACGACTGGATGGGCAGCTTCCGCCAGGTGCCGCGCGGCTTCTGGCGCGACCTTCGCGTCGCCGGGGTGGAGGTGCGCTGCTTCAACCGGCCCCGGCTCGACAGCCCGTTCGGCTGGCTGAGCCGCAACCATCGCAAAACCGTAAGCGTGGATGGCGAGATCGGCTTCGTCGCCGGGCTGTGCGTAGGGGACGAGTGGGTGGGCGACCCGGCACGCCGGGTTCCGGCCTGGCGCGACACCGGCATCACGATCCAAGGCCCGGCCTTGGCCGACCTCAATGCGGCATTTGACGAAAGCTGGTCGCACGCCGCCGGGCAGCCTCCTGATCCCGCCGCAACCCCTCCCGACCCGCCGGAGGACGCGGAGGTGGTGGCGCAGCCGGGCCAAGTCACGTTGCGGGTAATCGCCAGCAAGCCCAACACGATGGGGCTGTACCGCTTCGACCAGCTCATCGCCGGAATGGCCCGGCGGTCGCTTTGGCTGACCGACGCCTACTTCGTCGGCACGACCGCCTACGTGCGTGCCTTGTGCGATGCGGCGTTGGATGGGGTGGACGTGCGGCTCCTGGTGCCGGGCGCGTCCGACATTCCGGTGGCCCAGGCGCTGTCGCGGGCCGGATACCGCCCGTTGCTCGATGCGGGCATCCGGGTGTTCGAATGGAACGGCCCCATGCTGCACGCCAAGACCGCCGTGGCGGACGGCCGGTGGTCGCGCATCGGGTCGAGCAACCTGAACCTCGCGAGCTGGCTCGGCAACTGGGAACTCGACGTGGCCATCGAGGATGGGGCGTTCGCGGCCGAGATGGAGGCGATGTTCGAGGCCGACCTGCAGAACGCGACGGAGATCGTGCTGGACCTGGGCCGCGTGCACCTCGCGGCCCGGCGTCCCCGGCGGCAACACAACGGGCGCGGC
>CALMAB010000596.1 GCA_937858325.1 uncultured Acetobacteraceae bacterium | reverse complement strand
GTAGGGGCGGGATCGGGCGCATTCATTGGCCCGATCCTACATACCCTCGTTCCGCCCCGTCCAGACCCGTCCGGTGCAAGATAAAGGTTCTTCTCTTGCACTGGGGAGGGAGGGCAAGAGAGGGCCTGAAAGGCATTTACCAGCCTTAGCCGGGGCTGCCTTATTTAGGTCGACGGTTTCCGGCGGAGGTCCTGGCCGGGCACGCGGTTATCGCGCATAGCGGAATTGGGCAGCGGTGCTTTCGGTCGCCGTGTCGTGGGTCCTACCGGTTCATTCCCCACCGGCTCCAGACGTTGCGGCACGAAGGACGGCGATCCCACAACGCCGCCCAATCAGTGAAACGTCCGCTTCTGTCGTGGCGCCGTGCTATACCTTGCGCTGGAACCGAGGAACGAAGCCGAACCCATGCGTCGCTGACCTGCCGCCCTGCAACGCGATCCGACCCGCAGCCACCCCCGGTGCTGCGGACCGGAACCCGTACGTTTGCAGGAGTGCAGCCATGTTCCAGGTTCTCGCCCCCGTCACCATCCACCTCACCACTGAAGCCCGGCACGCGCTGGGCGATCAGCTCCGCCCCGCCGGCAAGGCTGCCTGGCGGGAGATCGCCCGCCGTGGCCAGGGCCTGGAGTTCGCCAACCTCCAGTTCTCCTTCGCCGGCGTCAACCTTGCCCTCTGCTCCCGCCTCCGCGCGGACGGGGCCATCGTCATCGAGATCGGGCTGGGAGATGCCCGGCAGGAGCCCCGGGTGGTCACCGCGGCGCAGTTCCGCCGGGCCGAGGCGCAAGCGGCGGGACGACGCACGCGGGGAGGGCGGTGATGCCGATGTTGACCTGCCGTCCTGGACTGGGCTACCAGCGCGTCCTCCCGACGAACCCGGCTATCCCATCCATTCCGCCAAGACCACCGTTCTCGCCCGCCTCTGGCTGCGCGATGCTTGGTGCTGGCTTTCCGATGCCCCGGCCAGCGTGCGGGGTGCGCTGACATGAAGCGTTTCTGTTCCTTCGTGCCCGCAACGCAAGGCGGCCTGCACTGGGCATTCCGTTTCGCGAACAACATCGCGCTTGCCGTGGACCGCCGCATGCCCGAGGCGGGCGGCCTGGCCGGGTGGCTGGACCAGGACCGGGCGTCCCTCGGCCTGCCAGACGGCGAGGATTTCGGCGTCGGCACGGTCCGCCGCACCGCCGTGCCGGCTCAGAACTGGCGCCGGCTCCGGGCCGCGATCACCCGCGGGTTGCGCACCGCGCCCAGCGCCGCCGGCACGCCGGCCGAGCAGTGGCTCGCATTGCTTGGAGGCCGGCTCGGCTTCGGCGACCTGGACCGGCAGCTCCTTGGGCTTGTGCTGTGCTACGCCCTCGACGAGCGCGTCGAGCACCTGGTGGACCGCGTCAGCGCCGCCCGGGGCGGCCCGAGCCGGCTGCGGTCCGACTTCGCCCTGCTCGCCTTGCTGCTGTCGGCGGAGCCGGGCGCGGTGGAACAGGCGTTGCAGCCCGAGGGGCGGCTGCGGGCCAGCGGCCTGCTCCGGGTGGACCGGGACGGCGACCTCGACGTGATCCACCGCCTCGAAACCCTGGTCCGCTCCTCCACGACGCCGAAGGACGACCCCTTCGAGCAATTGCTCGGCCGCGCCGCTTCGGCCCCGCTGCCCTGGGACGCCTTCGCGCACCTGGGCCGGGAGGGCGCCGTCGCCGCTGACCTGCTCGCCGCGGCCGTGGCCCGGCGGGAGCCTGGCGTGAACATCCTGCTCTATGGGCCACCCGGCACCGGCAAGACCACCTTCGCCGCCGCCCTCGCCGCCCGGGTCGGCGCGCGCCTGCGGCCGGTGACGGAGCAGGACCACGCCGGGGGCGAGCCCAGCCGCCACGAGCGCCTGTCGGGCCTGCAGCTTGCGCAAAGCCTGGCGCCCCAGGGCGAGACGGTGCTGCTGTTCGACGAGGCGGAGGACGTTTTCGTCCGGCTGAGCCACGGCGAGGACGGCCCGGTCGCCACGTCCCGGGTGTTCATGCACCGGCTGCTGGAACGGACCCCCGTCCCGGTGATCTGGACCGCCAACGACATCGGCGCGCTGGGGCCGGCCGTGCTGCGTCGCATGACCATGTGCCTGGAGCAGAAGATCCCCGGCGTCGCCGTCCGCGCCCGCTTGTGGCGCCGCATCGCGGATACGGAAGGGATAGTGCTGGCCGAGGCCGACGCGGACCGCCTCGCGCGCCTGGTAGCTGCCGCCCCAGCCGTCGCCTCCACCGCGTTGCGGGCGGCAGCTACC